>JAUYAR010000166.1 GCA_030693415.1 Candidatus Cloacimonadaceae bacterium
TTAAGATTGCACCAGTCATTGAATTACCAAACACCGGACGATGTTTATGCTGGCAAGGACTGCACTCATGTGGCATAGATTCAAACATAGCACCAAAAGGATTACCAGACTCCATTCCGAGAAGAATAACTCACAGGATTCACGCGTATCCAGTGGCTTGTTGATCTGCACGAAAACTTCGCTTGGGGGGCATACTATGGAGGGGTGTAGCGCTATCGCAAAAAGTGGCAACCTAGCGTCAACTATATTAGGACTTGACAGTCCGGAATACTTAGCTGCAAGCTAGACTTGGAAAAAGGGCTTGATTGATTTTTTGGGTAGATTTGGAATCGATCGGATGAAAGTATTTGCGGCGGTCTCCAGCGCTTCGATGCCATGAATGTTGGCGATATCGAGATCGACCCTGTTGATTTTTTGAGCATCGGGCATTTGGCTGGCGATAAGTTTTTTTAAGTGTTCCCGATCCGATCCGTCTCTTTCGAGGAGGCGTTTTAGCTGTAGTTTTGGGGTGGTATGGACGAGGACAATAAAGTCGAAACAATCCTCCAAGCCGGCTTCAAAAAGCAGCGGAACTTCGAAGACGAGAACCTTACTGCGGGAGCTTACGATCATATCCTGAAAGGCTTTGAGGGTCATGGGGTGGACGATGGAATTGAGAAAATGCCGCTCGGCTGGGTCATAGAAGATGATTTCGGCAATGGCTTTTCGGTTGGCTCTACCCTGATCGTCGATCACTCCCTCGCCCCATCGCGCTTTCAATCGGCTAAGAACATCCTCTTCATGGAGTTGCGCTTTGGCGACGGCATCGGCAAAGATGACCACAATCCCGGCATCAGCGAGGTGATGGCAAAAGGAAGTTTTCCCGCTGCCAACGTTCCCTGTGACACCGACGATCAAGGCTCTGGCACACATGCGGATTATTTTCCCGCATCGAAAAGGATCTGCATCAGCTCTTCGAAAGCAACGTCGGTTTGGATCTGCCCAGCCCGCGCCACGGAAATGAGACCGTTCTGCTCTGAAACGATAATCACGATGACGTCTGCCTGCTCGGAGATTCCGATGCCGGCTAAGTGTCTGGTGCCAAATCGCTTTACGTTTTCCGGTTTTTTGGATAGAGGGAGCACGACTTTGGCGGCAAGGATGCGTTCCCCACGAATGATGATGGCGCCATCGTGCAAGGCGGAGCGCGGATTGAAGATGGTGAGGATCAACCTGAGAGAGATAGCGGCGTCGATGGGTTCGCCGTTTTGGATATATTCATTGAGTTTGCGTTTATTTTCGAGCACGATGATGGCTCCCATCTTGCGAAAAGACATCGAGGAAACGGCATCGATCAATGGGGTATAAACTGCGGCTTTCTCACGCTTTTTGAAGCTTAGACCCAATTCACGTGAGAGGTTGAGCCTGGTCAATATCGCTCTCAGCTCTGGTTGGAAAATGATGATGATGCCCAAAATCCAGAAATTCCGAATCGCGGCAAGAATAGCGGTGAGCATTTTCAGATCGAAAACCGCGGCGATGAAATAGAGAATCACGAGAGACATCAATCCCCATAAAAGTTGATAACCACCGCTGCGCCGCACGATCATCAGAGATTGATAGATCAGAAACGCGATGAAGATGATATCGACGATGTCCTTGAAGCGCGGAATGAGGAAATTCATCTAGATCCCGGTGGCCCCGATCATGGCATGAACCGCAAAAAACTGTTTGTGCGCTTTGACGTCGTGCACTCTGATGATGTCCGCCCCCTTTTGGAAAGCAATCATTGCCGCTGCCAAGCTACCGCCGATACGTTCATCCGGGGTTGACGCTTGTATCATATCTATGAAACGTTTACGGGAAACCCCGATGACGATCGGCAGATTGAATATCTGGAAGTGATCGAGGGCGGAGAGAATGCTTAGATTATGCTCCAGATTTTTGCCAAATCCAATGCCGGGATCGAGCATGAGGCGTTCTCTGCTGATTCCTCTTGCATTGCAAAAACTGATACGTTCCTCGAAAAAGTCGGTGATTTCTTTGACGACATCCTCGTAATGAGGCTCTTGCTGCATGGTGGCGGGTTCGCCTTGCATGTGCATCAGGATTAACTTTGTATCTTTTGCTCCGGCAAGCACTTCCGCCATGTGGTGATCGTGTCTCAAAGCCGAAATATCGTTGATAATATCCGCTCCGGCGGCGATGGCGAGCCTGGCGACTTCGCTTTTGCGCGTATCGACGGAGATGATCGCGTCCGGATAGGCTTTCTTCAAGGCTTGGACGATGGGGACAACCCTTTCGATCTCAAGCTCTTGAGCTATTCCCCTTGATCCCGGACGGGTCGATTCTCCACCGATATCAATGATGTCCGCCCCTTCGGAAAGCATGGTTAGGGCACGCTTAAACGCACTTTCAGCGTAGAGATATCTGCCTCCGTCGGAAAAGGAATCCTCGGTGATATTGAGGATACCCATAATTTTGGGGGAATGACATTGCCACTTTTCGGCAGAATGTTTCATTAGATCAGGGTTTGAATTTGAAGGTAATAATGTAGTCACGATCGGTGACCGGTGCACCGCGAAAGCTGAGTACGCCTTCCTTGAGGACTTTGATCGCCGTTTCGGTGAAGTTTCTATCCTTGGTTTCCAATATGATAACGGAGCTTTCGATCAGGCGAGCGGTTTCGGTCACGCGGAAAGACATTTTCACCTCGGCATAATCGGCAAAGCTGTGCCTGTAGCCGGATTTGAGGCTGAAACTCAATTTTCCGCCTTCCATGCTGTGTTCGGTGCTTCCGGTAGATTCCTGGCTCGGAACGCCACGCAGCGCTTCTCTCAAGCCGGTAGTGGCGAAAGGATTATGACTGAGCGATGGAGGCGCCTCCGTGCGCTTAATTTCATTGATCACAGGCGCTTCGATGAGATCGCTCGGTCCGCTGTGAACCCTTCCCACCCGCTCAGTTTTTGGCAAAGCCTGAGGCGCTGCGGGCTTTTTCGCTTCAGGGGCTGCCTGGCTGGGGTTGACCTCTTCGACCGTATCCATGATACTTGGCAGAGCCTCACGCTCAGTTTCACGCATGGTCACGACTTCTTCGACCGGATCGCGAAACTCCAGCTCATACCATTTCTCTTTTGCCATTGGCGGAATGAAATAAAGCGCCATCAACAGCAGGAGCAGCAAGTGCGCGAGCGTGGAGATGCCGACGGGAAGAAATTGACGATATTTCCGGATCATGGTTTATCTGGCGGACGTTCCGTTGCCACGAAGATGCGCTCAAATCCGACACCGCGGATGATGTCCATCAGAGTGATGATCTTCTGGAGTTCGCTGCGTTTTTCAGCGGATAGACGAACCACCTGATCCTTATTCTTGAATTCGCGCTGCAGCGCTTGCTCAAGGGTGTAGATCGTGTGTCTTTCGCCCATGAATTCGATATGCTTGTCATTCACATAGACGACGTGCAAGACCTGATGCGCTTGTCTCTGAGATGAGGTCGAGCCCGGCAGCTTGAACGGCAGACCGGTTTGGGACGTGAAGTTTGACGCGATCAGGAGGAAAACGATCAAGAGGAAGATGACGTCCGTCATCGAAATCAGGACGGTGGAACTGATTTTGTTCTTTGAGATCTTCAGTTTCATCGGTTGGCTCTATTCGGCGGACTTATAATACTTGATCACATATTCGATGGCATGGTCTTGCATGTCCTTCGCCATGTTTTCGAGGCTTTGCACCAAATCGTTGTAGAAAATGATGGTGACGATGCCGACGATCAATCCGCCGATGGTGGTGAGCAACGCTTCCCAGATTCCACCGGCAAGGATGTTGATATCAATGCCGTTTTGACTCTGTCCCTGGATGCTCATAAAGACGCGCACCATGCCGATGACGGTGCCCAAAAAGCCGATCAGCGGTGCCACGGCAGCAAAAGTGGAGAGCCAGCCCATCCCTTTTTCGAGCTTGTGAAGTTCCAGATTGGCGGTGGCTTCCATGCTATCCTGGATCAGTTTGGGATCCTTGGTGTTGGCGTTGTAGAGCTTGTCCAGCATCAATCCCAAGGGACTGCCGACACCATAGACTCTCAGGATGGCACGGATGTTATCCAGCTTATCCTGTTGCTTCAGCGAGCTTTGAATCTTATTGTTGGACTTCCTCACCTGGCTCAGCAAGCGGTATTTATCGATCACGAGGGCGATCACCACGATCGAAATCGCCAGCAGCAGATACATCAGTATCCCGCCGCGCAGAAATAGTTGTAATACGGTCATTTCTCTCCCAAATCAGTTCTGTGTTATTTGTTCAATAATAATCGCAAGCGGGAGAACATCTTCTCCCGCCTACGAATCCCAGGTTTCCCAAGCTCATTCCCGCAGGAATGCAGCAATCTACGTTATTGTTTTATATAGCTTATCCGTGCAGTTGTTGGAAGCTTTGCATGAACTGCGCCAAGGCATAAGCCGCAAGCAGAGGCAGCGAGTTATAGGTGCTGGCACGGCAGCCGCCGACGTCGCGATGTCCTTTCAGACCGATCATGTTCTGCTTTTTGGCGTCCGAGATAAAGAGGTTTTCCAGCTCTTCATTTGGCAGACGGAAGGTGATATTCATGAGCGAACGGTCTTCGATGGCGACAGTGCCTTTGTAGAAACCGTCGGATTGATCAACCGCTTTGTAGATGTAATTGGCTTTGGCAATGTTGTTTTGTTCGATCATGGATAATCCGCCAAAGTCCTCGATCCACTTCAGCACGAGACCGATCATATAGATGGTGAAGGTGGGCGGTGTGTTATACATGCTGCCGTTTTTGGCGTGGATGTTGTAATCCAGCATGGTGGGCACTCCCGGGATCGCCTTTGCCAGCAGGTCTTTCTTGATGATGACGACGACGCAACCGGAGGGGCCTACGTTCTTTTGCGCGCCTGCATAGATCAGATCATATTTCTGCACGTCGATGGGCTTGCTCATGAAGTTTGAGGACATATCGGCGATGAGCGGAACGCCCTCAGGAGTGTCCGGATCGGTCTTCCATTCAGTGCCGAAGACGGTGTTGTTATTTGTGATATGCAGATAGCTGGGATTCTCCGAAAGCTGCCATTGTTTCGGAATATAGCTGAAGTTTTTGTCTTCGCTGCTGCCGGCGACATGCACGGTCTTGCCGAGCTTTTTGGCTTCGCTGATGGCTTTCTTTGACCACATACCGGTGTTGATATAGTTCGCCTCCTTGCCATCAAAGGCAAAGTTCATCGGCACCATGAGAAATTGCATGCTGGCTCCGCCCTGAAGGAAGAGCACTTCATAATCGTCTCCCAAGCCATAGATGCGTCTCACCGCGGCATTGGTTTCGTCGATGATGGCTTGGTATTCCTTGCTGCGATGGCTCATTTCCATGACGGAAAGTCCCATCCCCTTGTAGTTGAAAAAATCCTGCTGAGCTTCGAGCATCACTTCTTCTGGAAGCACCGCCGGACCTGCATTGAAATTATGCACTCGATCCATCTTTATCCTCCTGGATAATGTATTTGTAAACTGAGACAAGGATTTCACAAGGCTGTTTTTCAGGCAAGCTATTTTTTTGGTATTTGAGAAACTTGTTGACTTATCTTCCACCGCATAGATATGGCGACTATGGATTATATGTATGATACACAAGATATTAAAGCATAAAAAAGTGGTGCTCGCCTCCCAAAGCCCGAGGCGAAAATTGCTGCTCGAAATGCTCGGTTTGAAGCCTTTGGTCATCCCCGCGATGATCCACGAACCGATCACTACTGAAGCTCCTTATGCGCAGGCGATGAAACACGCCAGGAACAAAGCACTCGCTATCTGCGAGCGCATGGATCCCGACGCGCTGATCATCGGAGCGGACACGATCGTGGTGTTGGACAAAGAGATATTAGGCAAGCCGGAGCATCCCGATCAGGCAAAAGAGTATCTTCGCAAGCTCTCCGGGCGAAAACACAAAGTCTATACCGGTATCTGCATCTGTCACAGGGGCAAAGTGTTGTGCGATTATGAACGCAGCAGCGTGCATTTTGCCGTTTTGAGCGACGAGCAGATCGAAGATTACGTCAAAACCGGAGAACCGATGGACAAAGCCGGCGCCTATGGCATCCAAGGCTATGGATCGCAATTTATTCATCACATTCGCGGCTGCTATTTCAACGTGATGGGCTTTCCCATCCACCTCTTTCACCGCATGTTGCATGAACTGTTCGAGCTTTGAATTTGTTTCATGCGATACTTTAGATATAGATATTTAACTACTTGCCATATATTCCTTTATAGTTTGATAACATGTTGATCCTACACAACGCCAAATTCTATATTGATGGGTCTTATGAGAATGACATTCTCGCCATCGGCATCGAAGCCGGAAAGATCGTCGCTCTTTACACGCAACTGCCCCACGACTTTTCCTGGCGCGAAAGCAAGGATCTGAAAGGCGCCTTCGTCTATCCCGGTTTCATCGACACCCACACCCACAGTTTTGAGGGGGGACTTTATCGCGGCGGAGTGGATCTTTCCCATCACAAAAGCATTTCCGCGGTGCTGGACGCCATAGCGGACGCGGTGAAAGAACTTGGCAAAGACGAGATGCTTTTTACCTGGCGTTTCGACGAAAACAACATTGCTGAACGCAGGTTTCCATCCGTGAAAGAGCTTGATGGCGTTTGTCCCTCGCACCGGATGATTTTGCGCCGCGTGGATGGACATTCATGCGTGGTTAATAGTTTTGCACGCAATCAGATCGGAGCGTTATCCGCAAGAGAGGAGATCCTCCGTGGCGCCGATAACGACATCGCCGGACATTGGTTTCACGGCAATTGCAGCAAGGACACGATCCTCAAAGCCTACCACAATGCCGCTGAAGCCGCTCTAAAAGGCGGTTTTACTACCATCCACACTATGATCGGTGACGCCAACAATAGCATCACGCACTATCCACTAATCGCCAAACACGTGCAGGATTTCGCGGTGGAATATGTCCTCTATCCTCAGAGTTTCAATCTCAATGCCGCTTTGGACGCAGGGGCAACACGCATCGGAGGATGCATTTTGGCGGACGGATCGATCGGTTCGATGAGTGCGGCACTGAGTTTTCCATACGAGAGAACTGCCTGCAGGGGAGTGCTTTATCATGACGACAACTTCTGGCGGGACTTTATCACTCAAGCCCACCGCCACAAACTTCAGGTGGCGATCCATTGCATAGGGGATGCCGCCATCCGCCAGATCAATAACATCTTTTATCAACTTGCCAACGACGATTATGCCGATCTGCGCCATCAGCTCATCCATTGCGAGATCACACCGGACGACCTTATCCATCAGATCAAGGCTTCCCAGGCAGTTCCGGTCATGCAGCCCGCCTTCGATCTTCTCTGGGGTGGAGACAATGGTTTTTACTGTGAAAAACTTGGGGTGGAGCGCAGCCGTATGATGAACCGTTTGGGCACAATGAACCGCCTCGGGATACGCTTGACCGGCTCCTCGGACTGGTATGTGACCGAGCTTGATATCCCGATGTCCATCCATGCGGCGATAAATCACAAAAACCCATCCGAACGTCTTTCTCCTGCCGATGCGATCTCTATTTATACAAAAAACGCCGCCTGGCTTTCGCATGACGAAACGCGCTTGGGATCCATCCAACCAGGCTTCCAAGCGGATCTTACGATCGCGGATACCGATTTCACCAAAGCTTTCGATCATCATCATTGCAATATCATCGGCGTGATTAAAAAAGGACTAACTGTCTATGAAACCAGTGTTTAGGCTTTTCACACAAGACCAGATCTATATGATCCTTGAAACCGAGACGAAATTGCACCAGGACTATGACTTGGTCGATCTATACAAACTGCTCTTTCAAGCACATTTGGGTCCCCATCACATGAGCCCTGACCGGGATGCCATCATTCACAATATCGAGCGCGAGACCGTTGCTTCCAAACAGTTATATCTCCCCGCCCTGCAAGATATTGGAGCGCAAGAAGGTTTCTATCGCGTTGGTTTGAACAGCCTCGATCTTTTCAAGGTTGAAAAACCGGTCGAAATGCTTGCCGATCTGATCCTTGCTTCACGCTTTGAGAAAGCGCTGCCTCATGATATCTGGAAAAGAATCTGGAGGAAGTCATATTCCCTTGTGCGCCTATTTATTAACGCCCCCGTTAGCGAGTGGAAAGCGGTTCAGGCTATGCTGGATCAAGACCACCTTCCCAGCCATTCCGAACGCTACAAAAACGCCTACCACCCCCACTACCGGCTCGTTCACTACAGTCTCCTAAGCCCTTATTTAGAAGAAAGCATTTGCCTCGAGCTTTAAATCATAATGGAGTATTTATGAAAGACATCCGCGTACGTTTCGCGCCCAGCCCCACCGGCTTTTTGCACATTGGTGGATTGCGCACCGCCCTCTATGACTATCTTTTTGCCCGCCACACAGGTGGAAAATTCATCCTCCGCATCGAGGATACCGATCGTTCCCGCCTCGTCGAAGGAGCGGTGGAAAACCTGATCGATTCCCTGCACAAACTTGGCATCGACATCGACGAAGGACCGGACATCGGCGGAGATTTTGGACCCTACACGCAGTCCGAGCGGTTGGAACTTTATCACCGCGAAGCCGCACGTCTGCTCCAATCCGGATCTGCTTACCACTGTTTTTGCAGCCCGGAAACCCTTGAAGAGATGCGCGCCAAACAACAAACCAACAAAGAGTTCGTCAAATATGACCGTCGCTGTCTGAAGCTCAGCACTGCCGAAGTGCAAGCTAGGCTCGAAGCTGGTATTAGATCCGTCCTGCGTCTCAAAATGCCGGACGATCACCGTTTCGCTTTCGACGATATCATTCGCGGGCGGGTGGAAATGCCTGCTTCGCAATCTGACGATCAGGTTTTGCTCAAATCCGACGGCTTTCCCACCTATCATCTTGCGGCGGTTGTGGATGACCATTATATGCAAATTTCGCATGTCATCCGCGGCGAGGAATGGCTCTCCAGCACGCCAAAACACATCTGGCTCTATCAATGTCTGGGTTGGGAAGCTCCGCAGTGGGTGCACCTGCCCCTGATCCTCAATCCCGATCGCAGCAAGCTCAGCAAACGCATGAACGATGTCAGCGTGGAAAGCTATATCCAGAAAGGCTATCTTCGGGAAGCACTGCTCAATTTCGTGGCACTTATGGGTTGGCACGCATCCGATGATAGAGAGATATTTTCTCTTGAAGAACTATGTAATGAATTCACGCTTGAGCGGGTCGCCAAATCCGGTGCTATTTTCGACATCACCAAACTGGATTGGATGAACGGACAATATCTGCGCAGTCTGCCTGTGGAAGAGATCGCAAACCGCTGTTCACCATATTTTGAAAGCGCCGGAATCATCGTTGAAAACGTAGCTCTGCTTGAAAAAATCGTTGCCGTCGCCCGTGAGCGCTGTACGCTTTTGCCGGAGATCGTGGAATATAGCCGGATGTTCCTCTGCCCCACTGATATCTCCGATGAGGATGAACGCCTCCTTCAAAGCGAAGACGCACAAAGAGTTATCTCATGGTTCATCGAAAACCTGCCAAGGAATTCCCCCCTCAATCCGGAAAAGATCGACATCCTGGTTAAAAACGCCATGAGCGAGCTTGGAATCAAGGGAAAAGCTTTTTTCACGCCGCTACGCCTTGCTCTGATAAATCAAGCACACGGACCCGAACTCCCCTCCACCTTTTCCATTCTGGGAGAGAAAGAAGCCATGCGGAGATTGAAGCACCGGCTGATCTGACTATTTCAATGCCCGCTTGGATAAGCATTTGCTGAGCATAGACAAACGGATGATTATGGAATTACCGACGTTTCCGTCGATTCTTTTCCGCAGGATCGGTTACAGATTTGTGGAGGGTTGCAGATTTGTGGTTCGGTTGCAGATATGTGGATGGTTTACGAAATTGGTGGAGGTGTCAGGTTCATCGCTGCTGTCGCCGACGGGGACGTCGGCGTTCCATGATGCGGCGTTCCATGTTATGGAATTACCGACGTCCCCGTCGGTTCTTTTCCGCAGGATCGGTTACAGATTTGTAAAACGGTTACAGATTTGTGGATGGTTTACGTAATTGGCAGACGTGACAGGTTCAGCGCGACTGTCGCCGACGGGGACGTCGGCGTTCCATGAGATTATGATAGGGGTAGGGGAGTTATCCATTACTGGCTCCCCTCCCTCCGAACCGTACGTGCGGTTTTCCCGCATACGGCTCTCCAGAAAACAGGTATCTC
>JAUYAR010000167.1 GCA_030693415.1 Candidatus Cloacimonadaceae bacterium
AAACTTAGAAATATGCTTCTGATTATCGGCAGTATCGTGATCTTTATATTGATCTTTTTATGGATCCGAAAAAGTAATAATGCACCTTCCATGATCTTTGTGCAGGGCGACTCTTTTAAGATGGGATCGAATGATGGTGAGAGCGATGAAAAACCTGTGCATCAGGTGACGGTATCATCCTTTTACAGCGGAAAATATGAAGTGACGCAGAAAGAGTGGCGAGATGTAATGGGAACCAATCCCTCCTATTTTGAAGGCGACAATCTACCGGTGGAGCAAGTGTCATGGTATGACGCAATCGACTATTGCAACAAACGCAGCCTCAAAGAGGGTCTGAAACCTTGTTACAGCATCGGGGGCAACACAAAACCGTCAAGCTGGAGCAGCGGAACCATAGCTTGTGATTGGACTGCCAACGGCTTTAGATTACCCACCGAAGCGGAGTGGGAATATGCCGCCCGGGGAGGAAATCGGAGCAAAGGCTACAAATACAGCGGCTCAAATGACATCAATACCGTGGCATGGTATAATGGCAACTCCGGCAGCAGAACCAAAGACGTTGGGACAAAAACCGCCAATGAACTTGGCATATACGACATGACCGGCAACGTCTGGGAATGGTGTTGGGACTGGTATGATGAGGAATACTATGGCAAAAGCCCAAGCTCCGACCCCCGCGGGGCAAGCTCAGGTGATTATCGCGTGCTGCGTGGTGGTTCTTGGGCCACGGGTGACGTCGGCTGTCGGGTTGCCATCCGCTTCCTCGGTCCCGGTCTCGGGCGCAACGACGGCCTCGGCTTTCGGGTCTTCAGGGCTATCCATTAAATGGACTTTGGTTCTTTGGTCTTTGGTCTTTGGAACCCGCCGGAGGAAAAAAATTGAATGAGGTTAAGATAATCAATGATAGCTACAATTTGTTGAAGTGGTTGATTCCGATCGTAGCCAAGTATCCGCGCAATTACCGTTATAGCTTGGGGCTCAGAATCGAGAACTGTATGTATGACATCCTGGAA
>JAUYAR010000168.1 GCA_030693415.1 Candidatus Cloacimonadaceae bacterium
CGGATCAGATACATTCTGAGCATTGACGATAAGGAAGACTGTCCATGCCAGATCAGTACTCACAAACTGGCGAACAGTGCCATTCTTGCCTGTCTCTGAGTCCAGGATCACAATAGCACAAGGTAACTGCTTGGGTATGGCATCCTTGTTGAATTGGATGGTGGGGATATCAGAAAACCCCAATGCATCGACTATCCGGTTCCGGTCTGCGATAAACTTGTCATGGGGGTTCATAAACTCACCTCGATGCTGCTTAGTTGTTGGTATATCCACTGCTCCCGGTTAGCAATAATCTCAGCAAATACATTACGGGCAGCGATGCCTTCCCGCTTGATCTTGCCCCGGATGAGATAAGCGATCTCGGCTACGGTCAGCAGCTTCCCTGTCTCTTTATCAGTCCAGGACAGGTGCTTGCGTTCGACCCAGGCGATCAGTGGAGCGATCGGAGTCCAGGAAGGCACTTTGCCACCCAAAACGAAAGGCTCGTGTTTGACGTTTGAGCCTACTCGGAGGATCATGGCAGAATCAGTCGTCTCGACCAGATAACCGGTATTGCTATAGAAGTCGCCTTTATCGTAAATCTGCTGTGCCAATATCTCCTTGCGGGACTCTGCATCGATCACAGAACCGATCAAATGCAGTCTGCTCTCTAAGGCAGCATAGATAGCCAGGTAGATATCTCGCATCAGTTCATCCGGAGTGGTATAATTATCCGGCATCAAATCACTCCCACCCGGATCACTCTTGGGGGTCTGGGTTTCATCTCATCAAGGCGATTCAGACCTTGCAAATTGAGATAGTCAAGAAGCCCGGTCAGTGCTCTTAGCTCAAGGTTAGCTTTGAATGCGTCAATTTCGCTCCCTGTGAGCAGTTCGGTAGCAGACTGGTCTAATCCTACTGTCTTGACTATTCCCTCGCCCAGGGTCTTCAAATTGAGAAACTCGACTGTGCTATGCAGCATCAGGAAGCAGAACCCAAAACGAAAAGAGACAAGGAAGGGGTCATCCTCTGGCATGTCTTCTTGGATTGCCCGGGTATAACTGTCAGGCAATACAATAGACCGAATCATCTCCAGAACCAGAGTCCGATGCTCTTTGAATATGCCGTTATCACCCATCTCCTTGGGGAGATTGAGTATGGCCAGCATGGCATCGATCTCTACCGGGATAGCTATCACTTGCCTTTCCTCATGAGTTCGGATAGCTCAATTGCTCTGCGACCAACCTGCTTTGCCCACTTGGAGGCAAGCATGCCATTGGCAGCCCGTTCCCAGTCTCCGGCAGCAATGAAAGCTAGAGTGTTTTTGAAGCTAAGTAGTCCTTTTATGCCCAGGTTAAAGCACATATTCAGCAGTACCGATTTACGTACCTCATCAATCTGAAGATAGATTTTTGGAATCTCAGACAGAATTTGCCTCTCACACTGCAAAATATCGCCTTCAAAGAGGACATAAGCTTCCTTCTGGGAGATACCACAATCATCGAGATTGCGGCCGATACCGATGGTCAATTTACCTGCTGTACAGCGGTATGGTTTAAGCCGCAGACCTTCATGCCTTAGCAGTTGTTCTTTCATGCGTTCCAATAAGTTAGCTTCCATTGTATCTCCTTGCGATGTCCGCGGATACTCTATCCAGAGCAAGGAAGCCACTACCCTGTATAAACACAAATACGGATGCATAAGGATGCGACAGAAATTGGGGTTGACAAATATCAAGAGGTAGTACTCTTGTAAAATGCGAGTTGTAATTTTGAAACACGCAGTTAGTCACGTATATGAATAAAGGAGTTGATTATGTTTTATGTCTCGGACACGATTGAAAAGAGACATCAGATGATAAGGTCTTTTTATAATAAAGACCATGTTTGTATTGCGGTTTTACTGCTTCTACAGATTTTGAGTGGACTCTCAGAAGAGCAATCCTGTCTTTGGGTATTGATCCGACGGCTGATATTCGCACTGTGATAAAAATGTACCACAAATTGATCGAATACTCAAACCTTTGGGACAAACAGGTGGCTAAAAACAATAAAATACGAAATAAAAAACCTTGGGCTTCCGTTAGGTTATCCGTTTTGATATCAAATTGGGATTTTCTTACTAAAGAAGCACTCCCTTTTAGAAACCAGATTATTCATGGATTCAATACATCTCCGGGGTTGGACTATGCACGAGACAGATGTGAAGCTTTACTTTATGCATCGAAATCAATCGTGGATTTCTCGCTCTCTCATGGAGTTGATTTGTATAAGCGGCTACCTACCAGAAGAAGAACGAAGTCTCCGTTGAAATCAATAAACAAGAAATTGAGATAGTGCGTTCATGAGATATACATTTTAATTGCCCAAAACCCGATGCTAATATTACAGTTGGATCATTATGTTTAGATATGTACCTGAGTTTATTCTGGATCGATATTCTAAGGATTTGTATCAGGGTTTTCTCACTGCATATATCTTACTGCTCGATGTCGCAGATTTCACATCGATAGGCACAGCCCTGCAGAAAGAAGGTAATCGAGGAGCCGAAGAGCTTAGTAGATTTTTGGACGTAGCATTTGGTGTTCCAATTGATATAATAGGTAACTACGGTGGGTTTGTTAGTCTATTTGCAGGTGATGCAGTTTGCGCTTTATTCCCAGAAGCTACTCCAGAATCCATAGTCTCTACCGTAAATTCTATTTGTGAGTATTTTAAAGACAAGACTGAGTATAAAACACCATTTGGTGCTTTTCCCTTTAAGCTCAGACAGACAATCGGATATGGTGACATCCATTGGCAGATATTTATAAATGAACTACAGAGTGAATATGTGTTCTATGGGGATGCAATGATAGAACTCGCTGAATTGACAATTTGCAAAGAAGATGTTATATATTCAGATTCCGCTGCCAGAAGCATAGGTATAAAACTATTCGAGAAACAGCAAGTCGGTTTCCGTCTATTCTCAAGTAATATCACTGCTAAACATAATCCTCTGAAGTTTCATTGTACCCCAGAGCTTAAAGATAAGTTTATCAGCCCCAGATTCAATGCCATAAATCCACAAAATGAAATCCGCAATGCGGCTTATTGTTTTGCCAATCTTGAGGGAATTGAACTTGATGATAGAGGAAAAGCAATCAATATCATCCAGAGTCTATCCGACAAATATGGAGGATTTGTAAACAAGTATGATGCTACCGACAAGGGATTGATCGCCATAATCATCTTTGGGTTGCCCAAAAGCGAGGGCAAGACATTAGAGCGTATCTGCAATTTCTCATTAGAAGCTGTAGAAAGTAATCCTGAATTAGCATTGGGCATTAGTTGCGGTAGTGTTTTTGCAGGTTTTACAGGAAGTGGAGAAGTAAAAGAATATACAGCTTTGGGACAACCTCTGAATCTTGCTGCCAGGTTAATGTGTAAAGCGGTAAAAGGAGAAGTTTTAACCGATACCTATCTGTGGCAGGAACTGAATACTCAATATGATTTTAATTATCTTGGTTCGCTTAACCTGAAAGGCTTTGCGCTTCCCATTAGATATTACAGTTTAAGTAGACAGTCCAAGGACGTTGCATGGCATCAAGAAAGCCGGTTTGTTGGTAGAGATGAAGAAATTGTTGTAATCAGGACTTTAGTTAACAGTTGTACTGAAAATACTGTAATCTATATTTCGGGTGACGCAGGTATCGGGAAAAGTAGACTTACCAAAGAAGCATTAACGAATTATTCATCCAGTACTCATCATAAGTTTTACGTCTCCTGCGATGCTATTTTGACTAAACCTTTAGAAGCAGTCAAACAGATAGTTCGTTCTGTTTTCTATTACAATCCCCAATTACCGGAAGAAGCGGGAATTGCAATGTTCAGAGCACTGTGGATTCCTATTGCTGCTGGTGATGCAGATATGCAACGCAGAGAGTCAGTTATAGCTTCTCTACTGGGATATGAATGGGCTCAATCTTTCTGGAGTACAATCCCACCGCAGGAGAAACCAAATCATCTGAGAATTGCTTTTATCCGATTAATGGAACAACTGGCAAAAACAAAACCTGTAATCATTCATCTGGATGATGGGCAGTGGTTAGATCAGGATAGTAAATCTTATTTCCAAGCTCTAAGTGATAAATGGGTTCATCCAGTCATTATTGTTACACCTTGTCGATATCTGGATAGCGGAGAAAGAGTGGATTTGTCTCTTGATGGGTACACGAGAATAGACATCGAACTGAATTCACTTAGTTATATTGGAAGCATAGAACTTATCAAAACCATACTTAGGTTAGAGAATGTTCCGGAAGCTACGCAGCAACTTATATTCACTCGATCTATGGGCAACCCACTATTTATCGAGCAGCTCACTTCTTACCTGATGGAAAGTGGATTTATAAGTGAAAAGGGTATAGTTACGGGGGAAGTGGGATATCTGAGTTCTTTCAGTATTAGTGACATAATCAGTAGTCGCATAGACCGCCTTACGGAGCAAGTGCGGGAATGTATGTTTAATGCCAGTGTTTTGGGTATTGAATTCAATGTGAAGGTACTGACTCAAATGCTCAAAGTTGATCCAGTGTTTGAGTTAGAAGCTGGGGTTAAAAACCGCATCTGGAATGACCTGGATGAGTTGCGCTATATTTTTTCTCATATCCTGATCAAAGATGTTGTCTATCAAAGAATGATAAGCGATAAATTACAGCGGCTTCATCAGACTGCAGCAGAAGCAATGGAAATCGTATATGTTGATTCTTTAGATGAGAATGCAGAAGAAATAGCTACACACTTTGAGAAGGGTAATCTGTTAATCAAAGCGGCAGAGTACTATGATAGGGCAGGTGGATATTATTGGCACACTTTTATTCTTGCACGTTCAGAACTCAATTTCCAAAAATCCATTGCAAATTGGGAACTTACATTAGGTAAACAAAGCACCGAATATGCAGAGTCGTTGTTTCACTTAGGGTTGCTGTATCATTATATGAGAGATTTCACAAAAGTAGAATCTTTCTATAAGCAAGTGTTAGAAATCAATGAAAACCATCATGGTAAAGATAGCCCTCTTTTATCCCCATATATTAACAATCTGGGCAGGTTTTACAAAGATATAGGTTTGTATTCTGACAGTGAGATACTCCTCAGAAGGTCTTTACAAATAGAGATGACCACAAGCCCCAATTCATCAAATGTAGCAGATAGACTAAATAACCTGGGGCATCTTTATTCTATTCAGAAAGACTTCTGTCAGGCTGAAAGCACTTATTTAGAAGCTCTATCCATCCTTGATACGTATTATGCTCCGGATTTTTGGTTTTCAGCAACAGTGTTAAATAATCTGGGAATGATCTATGTGCTTTTAAAAAAGTATTCTGATGCTGAACCACTTTTGTGTAGGGCGCATGACATAAATGTAATAGTAAATGGTTTGGAACACCCCAACTCTGCTTTTTCGTTATTGAGCCTGGCAAGGTTATATGTTTCACAAGGCAAACTGAGGCAAGCTGAACCGTTATTCCACGAAGCTCTCGATATCATAGAAAAAACCCTGGGGGCAACGCACTCCTCTGCAAAGAATACCATTGAATACATCGTCGATTTATATAGCAAAACCGGTGAGTTAGAAAAAGAAGAAGAGTTTCATGCAAGATTATCTAACTTCATTAAATAAACTACTTAATCGGACTTCCCTGGAGTGTTTTGTAGTTCGTATGACGAAGAGAGTTGCTTTGGTTTTTGCGTATTGTGATTATTATGTCGATATACTGGTTACTTTACCGTAAGATAAATGTTTGGATTGTAAACTATATATCGTTTTCACATGAAAACCTCATTTTTAATCAGCCTTTGAGGTAATGTGATACTATGTTAAAGCACGGTTGTCGATGTTTATAACTTATGAGTGATCAAGAAATTAGTAATGATTGTTTAAAAAGCGAGGTTTTTATGACAGATTCAATTTCTAAAATAGTGGCAAATATAGTAAATGCTCGTGGCATTGCTTTTTGGGGGGGGGGGGGGGGGGGGGGGGGGGGGGGGGGGGGGGGGGGGGGGGGGGGGGGGGGGGGGGGGGGGGG
>JAUYAR010000169.1 GCA_030693415.1 Candidatus Cloacimonadaceae bacterium
CATTGCAGGCTAAGTCTTTGCAGTCTCCTCCGCAGCATCGGCATGCTGCGCTACATCTTCTCCGCTGCTGCGCTACCTCCTTAGCATTACGGAGTCAATACGGACTTAGTCCGTAATGAGTCCGTATTGATTCCGTAATGCTAAGGGGGAAGATGGATTTTTGTAGCACCGGATGCCGATCCTGCGAAGTGAGCAGGTGAATTGGTGAATGCGTTGCTCCGGGTTTCACCTATGTTCAATTCGAGAGTAGTGCCTAAATTAAAAAAATCAACCCTTTTTTATCAATAACTTAGCTATCATTTTGCGAAACTATGGTTAGAAACTACTTTGCGAAACATTGGATTAGGCACTACTCGGCGAAACTTTGTTTATGGTCAAATCGATTTTCGCTTGAAACTCCTTTGCCTTTTCCTGATTTCCCAGTTTTTCGTTCAATTCCACCAATGCTTCCAGGATTTGAATGGTCTGGGGATGGTATGTTCCCAGGCTTGCTTCCCGTATGATCAGAGCCTTGAGCAAAAGGGGCTCAGCCTCCTTATTCCTGCCCATGTTTTGATACATAAAAGCCAAATTGGCAAGGGAGCCTGCTGTGGCAGGATGCTCTGAGCCGAGGGCTTTCATGCGAATAGCAAGGGCACGCTGATAAAGCGGTTCTGCCTCCTCAAACTGTTGTTTGTTGCCATACATGACAGCCAGGTTATCCAGGGTATTTGCCAGCGCGGGGCTATCCTCATCAAGAGTGGCGGATTGAATAGCAAGAGCTCTTTGGTAGAGGGTTTCAGCCAGATCAGTTTCCCCCTGTAAATCCAGGTTATTTGCAAGATTGTTCAGGGCGATGGCGGTTTCGGGATGATCTGTTCCCATGAACTTTTCATATATTTCCAGCATCCTCCGGTAAAGGGGTTCTGCCTGCAAATACAGACCCTGATAATGATACAGGTTCGCCAAGCTTCCCATTGAGGTGGCAGTATCCGGATGCTCTGTGCCAAGAACTTTCTTTCGGATATCCAAAGCCCTGAACAAACAGGGTTCCGCCTCCAGATAATTTGCCATGTCCATGTACAAGAAGCCCAGATTATCCAATACATCCGCAGTAGCCGGATGCTCTGCACCTAAAACTTTTTCGTTGATTGCCAGGGCTTTAAGACAAAGCGGCTCAACCAAATCAAGCTTTCCCTGCTCACTGTATAAGCGAGCCATGTTTTGGAGGGACTCAGCAGTATAGCGGTGATCGGAGCCAAAGACCTGCACCCGGATTTCCAGAGCTTTCAGAATAAATGGTTCAGCCTGTTCAAACCTACCCTGATAGCCATAGAGCAAACCAAGATTATTCAAGATATATGCCACATCACTGTGCTCAGTTCCCAGCAATGTTGTCCTGAGTTCCAACGCCTGCAGAAAAAGTGGTTCAGCAATGGTATATTTCCCTTGCCCATGATAGATTTCAGCAAGATTGAGTAGCGCTTGGATAGTGTCGGGATGAGTTTTTCCCAGCACCTGCTCACGGGTTTCCAAGGCTCTGATAGCCATTGGTTCGACCAGGGCAAAATCACCCCGCATAAAATAGACTTCTGCCAAATCGGTAAGGGAACTTATTGTGTCTGGATGCCGGTCTCCCAAGAGATTTTCCCTGATGTGCAGAGCTTTTTGCAGGGCAGCTTCTCCTCCCTCAAGGTCATACTTTGCCCGGTTAAAGCAACCTGCCAGGTTGTAGTATTTTGCAGCTATCAGGGATTGATCGCTTTTGGCATAGTGCAGGGCAATTTCTTCTGCATGCTCAGCCAGAGAATCGGTATAAACGCTTTCCAATGCTTCGGCAGCAGTCAAGTGAAGTTTGGTTAGTTTTTCACTAAGCATCCGCTGATAGACTACATCTTTGATGAGGATATGCGAAAAAATATAGCGTAGTGCATCCAAATCCTTCCAAATGCGGTGAGCGGTGCCATCATATAGCATTTCGACAGGGTTATTGTTCAGCATTTGAGAGAGGACATTTACATTGAATTCCATCCCTAGGATGCTGGCACTGGAGACCAATTCCCTCAGGGAAACAGTGAGTCTGTCTATCCGGCTGCCGATAATATCGCTGATGCTGAAAGAGCTGAGGATGCCGATTTCACCGCTGATTTCTCCATTAGAATCAAGTTTGCCGTTTTCTGAAAGATAAGAAACAAGTTGCTCCAGAAAGAAGGGATTGCCCAGGGCATGGTTGTTTATTTCCCTGAAAGTATTCTCCGGCAGATTCTTCAAACCCAGTACAGATTGAATCAATTGCCTGCTGCCCATTTCACTCAAGGTGCCAAGGTCCAGCGCTAATGACCGGTATCTCGATAAACCCAAATCCGGCTTGGATCCATCGTCCAGAAAACGGCAGGCAGCGATGATGACCACTGTGCCGGTCTCTTGCTCACTAAGCAATTGCAGAAATTCCATGCTTTGTGCGTCTAACCACTGAGCATCATCCAGATGAATCAGGACAGGCTTTTGCCGGGTGATTTCTCGCATGAACTGCAGAAAGGCACTTTGTAGCTGAGCCGGTTTCTCCGGGGCGGGAAGCATGTCCCAGATAGAATCCTGCCATTCGTAACCCAATAGCGAGGCAAGGATGGATTCGATCCTCTGCAATTCAGGATCACTGCCGGCAAAGCTCTGCATTTTTTGCCTGAATGACGCTATTCCCTCTTGGAGAGCGGAATCATAGCTAAAGCCAAAGTAGGAACGGATGATTTGCTTGATTGGTTCCAAAGATTTTTGCAGGATAGCATCGCAATAACAGAAGAATTTGAGACATTCCTCATCACTATATGGGAGAAGAGTTTCCCTGATTAGTCTGCTTTTGCCGATGCCTGCATCTCCCATAACGTAGATTATGGTATTCTCAGGCGCAGAAAGACTGCCATCGATGCTGCTATTTAGAAATGCGCTTTCACTCTCTCTGCCCACAAAACTATTTTCGCGTGAAGCCGATTGGTCATAGACTTTTTTACTCAAGCGGTAATTGCGGATGGGGGTGCTGATACCCTTTAGCTCGATTGAGCTTATGTATTGGAATTCATAAGCGTTATGGGATTCCAGATACAAATAATGGTCGGTAAGGACTTCTCCTGCAGATGCTTTTCCCATGAGCCGGGCAGCTAAGTTCATCGGATGCCCCAAGGCAGTATATTCACTGATATCACCGCTGCCGGTGTAGCCGGCAAACACATTACCCGAGGCGATACCAAGAGCCAATTTGGGGATGCTTTCAACTGCTTTGAGGGCAAAGCGGCAAATCCGGTCAAGAGTCTTGTCCTCGCTTCTGGGGATGCCAAACAGGATGATACCGATCAAACCTTTGTCCGTGGCATCATATTTATTTACAAATCCACCGTATTTATCAGCCAGGTTTTGGATTACGCTGATGGCATGTTCTCTATTTTCAGGCTCGATATTCTCAAGATTGGCAAAGCAATAGCCGCCACTGCGGATCTCGTTTTGGGGCTGTTCATTACGGAATCTGGCATGCACAAACATATCCCGGGTTTCTGCCTGGTAATGATAAGTAAACGGCACAGTATTTGAAGATATTTCTTTATCGAGCAAGCTATAACCCGTGGTCTGATGGGTAAAATGCTCCAAACCCAGTTTGTTTGCCGCGTTTTCGGAGAACGCCACGTCTTTCTTTTGGTGGGACAAGGCAGCCAACTCCTTCATGGTTTCGCCATAGAACGCATATTCATTCTGCAATTCACTGCTGAATATTTGCCAGTGTAGCTCGCCATAGCAAACTGTCTGCCGGACTTTCAGGTTAAAATCACCCCAAGGAGTCTGAAATATGGGCTTATCCTTAAAGAAAGCACGGATAGCATTTACTGCAGAGACTACGTCGGTAGCGTTAGCCTCAGGAAATATCGTGCAAAAAGCATCCCCTGCAAAGCCGCTGACAAATCCGCCAAAACGGTTCACGATCTCCACGGGTGTGCCAAACACGACATCCAGCAAACGGCTAAGTTCTTCTGCACCCGGCTTTCCCTCTTTTTGCAAAGCTGTGCCAATCACCGTGAAATCCGCTATATCAAATAACAGGACATAGGCTGTTAGCGCACCCCGATTGACCTTAGCCTCAAATCTATTTAGAATATATGCAGGGATATAGCGTAGCATTAAAACTCCTTTTACCAATTATGGAAAGCACCTAATTACCGGTCTTCAACTCCCACCGTTGATTCTCTCGTTCGATGAATAAATGACAGCATATCTTCCACGGATACCGATCACATTTTACTGATCATTGCTGCCAATGGGTTTGACAGTAGATCCAATCTCTGTTTCCTGTCAACCTCTTTCTTTTTCTAATCGGCAATTCCCCCCAAAAACGGGCATCCGAACCAGTGTTATCTCTCCAGTTTGTGTAGCTAATTAAAACTTTTATTCAAAAACCAATAAAAACCCTTGACCCTTACACAGGACATATAATTAGTGGCATCGTGAGATGTTTTTTATCCTGAGTCTGAATGATTAGATCGTTTTGAAGTGTCTGTGCCGATCGTATTTAGATGCATTCGGCGCACAGTTTTTTTGCTTATTTTAGGAATGAATTGCGGAGTTTGTCTGCCGCAGGGAGACTTGATGTCAGCTCTGATGACGACAACATATAGCCCTACCAGCTTTCGCCCCCGGGCGTCAGGGGAGAAAGGCGTCCGCATATTAGCTCAATTAACCGCGCAATCTATCAACCAAACCCTCAGTATCACTGGAGCACTATCAACCGTGTTCCAAATAGGTCAAAAACATACAATCGATAATAATTCACGGAAACCCGAAATCTCAGGAACAGCACTCTATTCGAAGCATAATCGTCGCACATTATCACGCAAGACCGGTGCTGCATCTGGGAGTTTCTTTCCGTATCCTCTCTCAATCTTCAAAATCATGCAAGGATTCTGATCTGCCTTATCATTCAACGGTTAATTGCATTCCTCGCGCATCCGCAAAAAAAAGTGGATGCGCGCAGGGTGCACAAAGACCCCCGAAATGGAGTATCGAATCCACAAGAAAACTATTCTTCAGACCTAACCCATTCCAAAATTGGAGAAATGCGATATGAAGAAATTACTAATTCTGATTGCACTATTGTGCATCTCGTTTACGGTCTTCGCCCAGTATCTGGTCGAAGGCTTTGAAACTGACTTCGTCGGCACACCCGGCGCCCCTGCCGGTTGGACGCAGACGATGAATCGTCCCGTAATCGGTACTACCGGGGAAAGAGACTGGCTACGCAATGTCTGGACTGGCTCTGCCTGGCAACTTGCATCTTCGGGTACAAATCCCACGGGAGCCCAATCCGGAACCGGAGTTCTCTGGATTGATGACTACAATTTCATGGCTACCTCAACTCCATTTGCATCGAGGAGAATGGAATCTCCGGTGGTAGATTTGACCGGATCCACATCTCCCTATATTCGCTTCTGGTATTTTAACGCTCAGGAACCTGGAATTATCCTCAATCTTAGGGTAATGGTATCCTCCAACGGCGGTGCCGCCTGGCATCTGCTGACCCCGATCGTGAATGGATTCACCGGCACCAACAATACCTGGAATCAGATCAGCATTGCCATCCCTGCAGAATACAGAACGGCTGGGTTCAGAATGGGATTTGAGATCACAAACAGATATGGGACAAATAATCCGTTCATCGATAATGTATCGGTGGAAGAGTTTACCCCCGCGGAGATCGTCTCCGCCCTAACGGGTGATTGGAATGCGGCTGCCACCTGGGTCGGCGGTGTGATCCCCACTACCAACAATCATGTGATAATTAGCGCCGGGCATACGGTTACGGTCACCAATGCCGTTTCCTCGACCGGTATTCTATCCCGTTGCCAAAACCTGACCATTAACGGCATTCTGAATCACGGTGCCGGAACCGCCAACCTTCTGCATGCCTTTGGAAACATCGTTGTAAACGGGACATTGAACGCGTTTAACCTAACGAGCGGACGGGTTGTTTACTGCGGCGGCAGCTTCACGGTCAATTCCGGCGCCACGGCTGTTTTCAATACCGGAACCACGGCACTCGCGACCGCCTCAACAGCTACTACGACTGGTGCATCGGGCTTGATCTTCCTGAACAATCAACCGGCTTTCTTTACAAACAACGGGACCATTGCCGGCGGCAGGATCAACAACATCAGACATATAAGCCATCCGCGGACTGCCGGTAGTTTTGTCTACAATAGTCCCGTAACCGTTCCCTATACCTATAGTCTTGGCCTTGGGACGATCAATCCTAACGGAATTCTGACCCTTGGAAATCGTTTTGAATCCGGTACTCAAACCGTCGAGGTCGCAAACGGCACACTCAGTGGTTTGCCAATATGGAATAATGCAAACGTCACCAGCAGATTATATGTGTATTATTCTCCAAACTGGACACCCCTCACTCAAACAACGTTAGTGACCGGTAATGAGATCGAGGATGTGGGTGGCGTTAGAACCGTTACTAACACCTTGACCATGAGTACCCACAACAACCTGCAGCTTGCGTATCCGCTGACCATCGGAACCTCCGCTCTCGGAACGCTAAGCTTGTCCCGCGGTATTTTGATAACGAGCGAGGCGAATTTGTTGACCTTTGCTGAGGGAAATGCAAGCACACCCGGGGGCATCACTCCAAGCACACTTACCCCTCCCACGACGCATGGATCATACGTTGCAGGCCCAGTCCGGCGCACCTATCCTACGACGGGAGCTATTTCCAGAGTTTTCCCGCTTGGCATAGGCACCGCCTTCAATGGCGCCACTCCCAATGCCAACGTGCTGAAGGCAGTGACTCTTGCGGCAGGTGCGGCAGCAAGCCAATCCCCCACGATCAGCATTGTCAGCCCAGCCACCGGCACGGCAATTGCGCCTTTGGGCGGCGTCTTTGCGCCGATTGCCTACAGAGTCAATCTCAATGGTGGTCCGGATTTCCCCACGAATGCGACTCTGATGCTCAGCGCAATGAACTATACCTTTGGCAACAGCAATAACATGTTTGGTGATCAAACCCAGCTTAGAATTGCTCAAGCTACTGCGCTCACAGGTCCTTGGACGGAGCGAACGATAGCCACCGGCACAGGCGCGATAGTCAATAACTCGGTTTATACCAGAACCACTGCGACTGCCGCTCCCGGGCCCATAGGTCCGATCGCTACCAACGGCGAATACTTTGCCTGGGGGACAACCCAAACGACGAATCCCGTCTTTGTAATCTCTCCAAGTGCCGATAGAGATTTTGGCACTATTCAGATAGGAACAACTGCTACCCAGATTTATACGATCTCGAATAGCGGCGGTAGCAATCTGGTGATCAGTTCCATCGCTCTCCAGGGAGTAAATACTTCGCAATACACACTGATAGATGCAAACGCATATCCCTTGACGATAGTGCCGAGTGGAACTGCTACGGTGTCGGTAAGATTCAATCCTGTCGTGATAGGCGGACCATGGCCGATTCAATTAGTCGCCACCCACAATGCCGCAGGCTCACCTTCCAGCGTCAATATTACCGGTGCCGGAGTCGAGCTAAGGGTGAATCTTCCTTACACGGAGAACTTTGACGGTGCTCCGCCACTTCTCACCATCAGCCCTGCCGGTTCCTGGGTGAGAGGAACTCCTGCAAAAACGTTCATAAACGCTGCTTATTCAGCTCCAAACGTGTTGGTCACCCGCAGCTTGACCGCCGCATACGATATCAATGAAGACTCATCCGTCACGCTGCAGATCAACACTGCTCCGCTACTGCGCGCCATCAACGTCGAATTCAAACACAAGTTCTATACCGAAGCAAACTATGATGCTATGATACTGGAATATTCCATCAACAACCAAGCCACTTGGATAAAATGGGATCCGGTGCTTGGCACCGGCACAAACTGGGATACGGCGGCAAGCACTTATTGGTATAACAATGCCAGCACATCAGGACCGGTGACCCCTCCCAAATGGTCAGGCACCAATAGCTCGACCCTTTATGCCGGACATGTCAATGGTTGGCTGTTTACCACGACCTCGATCCCCTATTCCATCTTTGGCGCGGCGGGCAACCTCGCCCTGCGCTGGCGTTTCGCATCCGATAGCTCGGTTCAATACGATGGATTTGCCCTTGACGATATCTATGTCTGGCAAGTACCTCCCACGACCATTCCTCCGCATCCCGTGACCATGGTTACACCTCTGAACGGAGCGACCGGCGTCGATCCCAGAACCATAGTACTGGATTGGGCTCCTGCCGCCACCGGCGGTGCAGTGGAAACTTATGACCTCTACATCGGCAATGAAGACGATCCCTATGGATCATACTACTTCCCGGTCGCGGCTCCCACCAGCCAGTTTAGTCCTTTCGCGGACGGAGCTATCGTTCTGGGCTACAATTCCCGCTGGTATTGGACTGTCCAACCGGTCAACACGGCAGGTTTCCCCGATATCTCAGAATGCGCTACCTGGTATTTCAACACCCGCACACAGATAACCAGCCCTGCGACCCACAACATCGGCAACGCCTGGCCCAGTGCCCCGAAAACTGGGGCCATCGCTGTGCAGAACCTTGGCGCAGTACCACTTACCTTTACTGCCACGGGCTCTGCGCAAATCGTCTTCCCCGCAGGTCCGTTCAGCATCCCCGCAAACAGTACCTATAACCTGAGCTACACCTTTAATGCTCCGGCTACAATGGGTCCCTATACGGGGTTCGTTACTCTCACCGAAACCAGCCCCAGCAGTAGCGTAGTGAACGTCAGCGTCACCGCGACCATCTCTACCGATGTGATCATTGGCAGCGGCACCGTGAACAACATGCTGCCGGTGTATGTCTATTATGGCTACACATATTCGCAGACGATCTATTATCCGAGCGAATTGAGCTGGCCCGCAGGATACCGCATCGAGAAGCTGTATTACTACTTCAATGGCAATGCGACCAGCCCGAACACCCAATCCTTCAGGATATACATGGGGCACACCAGTGCATCCACTTTCGCTACGGACACCAGTTGGGTGCCGTTGTCAAACCTTACCATGGTTTATGACGCCAACAACATCCCTCAATTCACAACCGGCGGATACTGGATGGAGTTTACTCTGGCTAACCCCTTCATCTACAATGGCGTGGACAATCTGGTGATCGCTGTGGACGAAAACTTCCCGGGCTATGACAGCAGTACGTCGTTCTTCCATGGTACCAATACCACCGGCAACCGTAGCATCCGCTATTACAGCGATACAACAAACCCCGATCCCGCTGCGCCTCCGACAGGCACATTGGTAGCCGGAATTCCAAACACCAAGCTCTTCGTCGCTCCGATACCGGTGAATCCGGTATTCTCGATCACGCCCGCTTCCCATAACTTCGGACAACTCTATACCACAAGCGCGCCTGTGACGCAGAACTTCACGATCTCCAACACCGGTGCCGGCTCTCTCGGTATCACAAGCATCAGCTACGCAGGAGCCGCAGCCTTCACGTTGGTGAACGTACCCGCTCTGCCGCTTTTCCTTGGCACAGGGCAGACCGCTGTATTTGGCGTGAGATTTGATCCTGCCACGGAAGGAACGTTCTCTGGTACCGTCAGCGTCACCGACAACCGCAACCGACCGGTGCATACCGTGCCGATCAGTGGCAGCTCTCTGGATATCTCCGGAGGTTATAGGGTTGCCAATTCCTTCCAGACCGGCGCACCGTCCTATCCCACCTACAACTGGATCGATGTTTCCACCACCGGAATCGAGATTACCGGGTTAACTGACGACAGTTTCACCGCTACTCCGATACCACTGGGAATGACCTTCCCCTTCTTTGGGACGGATATGACCGACGTGTTTGTCAGTTCAAACGGATTTCTCTCCTTCGGAGCAGGAAGTTCCTCGTTGAGCAATACTGCAATACCCACCACTGCCATACCCAACAACATGATCAACTTCTTCTGGGATGACATGAACCCCGCGTCCGGAGCAGTAACCGACGACTGGATCAAATATCAGACCGTTGACGGCAATTTCGTGATCACTTTCCACAAACTTCCCCGTTACAACGGAGATGTAAATGGATGGCTCACCGCCCAGGTGATTCTCTTCCCCAGCGGAAAAATCAAGGTGCAGTATGCCGACAAAGGCTCCACACTGTTGATGAATACGTTCACCGCGGGTATCGAAAACTCCACCGGAATCCTTGGAGTCCAGTATCAATTCGATGGCACCGGATTCCCGATCTTCGGTTCTGCCGGCGAACCACTGGCAGTGGCTTATGGACAAGGGAGCCTGAGTGATGCACCAGTGACGGTTGATCCGCCAGTGGTCACCTCGATCATTTCCATCGGAGCAAACGTCCAAATCGCTTGGAACGCAGTTGCCGGAGCCAGTGGTTATAAAGTGTATGGATCAAATAATCCTTACGCCACCATGCCCTGGACTCTGATCACCACCGTTCCAGCTTCCCAAACGCAAGCCCTTGTCCCCGCGACAACCGCATACAAATTCTATTATGTGACGGCTTATACCGGAACCCGTGAGGGGAATCCGGGACCATCCAGAACCATTCGTAATTAAACCGATAATCTCCGGCTTGCCGGATACAAAGCGTCATCAGCCGCGGGATACTAATCGATCCCGCGGTTTTTTTTTGTAGCGCAGGATGCCATTCCTGCGGAGATAAAATATTCCTGTGTATGAGGAGAGATCTCATGTCTTCGCAGCATCGGCATGCTGCGCTACATACATTCCTGTGGAGATAAAACACTCCGGTGTATGAGGAGAGATCTCACGTCTACGCAGCATCGGCATGCTGCGCTACATACATTCCTCCTTAGCATTACGGAGTCAATACGGACTTAGTCCGTAATGATTCCGTATTGATTCCGTAATGCTATGGGGGAAGAACCGAATTACATGGGTTTTTCACTGTCTTTGCGAAACTTGGGTTAGCGAGTTTTTTCTTGACTGGATCCCTATCGCAAACTATGTGTCCAGATAGAGGTATCACTATGAAACATATATATGTTATGTGTGCTATAATCGTTTTTTTGCTGCTGAGTTATGCTCTAATGGCGGCTCAGATCGTATCAGAAACATAAAAAAATCAAACAAAGGAGTTTCCATTTGAGAGTGATTTCTACGATGACAACTGGTTTGGCATGAAATAGTTATCAATCCGAAGGGAGTAAAGAACATGAAAAGCTACTTATTATTCTGTGTGTTTCTCGCAGTGACTGGGCTTTCAGCCGCTCCGGCATGGTTCACAAAAGTGAGCCTGGATCCCAATTTCTTCATCGGCAACGGCAGCGCTATGATCATCGGAAAAGACGAACCCGCCGCCCGCGATCAGGCTCTTCGCGATGCGATCACGGACATCGCCCATCAGGTGTTTACGGACGTGCGCAGCTTCACTCAAAATATCGAACGTGAGGATGAAAAGCTCTCCCAAACCTTCATCAAGGACGTGCAAATCCAAACCGGAATCAGCATCTGCAATTTTAAGCCCCTCAAATCCGAGAGGGAGGGGAGACACTGGTACACGCAGATCAGCATCAACCGCGAGGAATTGTTGAGGCACTATATGACCTTGGTGCAGAATAAGATCGAGGATGCGATCGTGATCAATGACGGGATCGGAAAGCTTATCGAACAAAAACACTCCAAAGACGCCCTGATGATGAGCAAAAGACTGCGCGGCTTGTTGGATGAACTGCATCGGGATGCGATCATTCTCGGCTCGCTGCACAATTTGCCTCCGGACAAGATTATCCCGCAACTGAGCAAGGTTCCACATAGAGGCGAGGTGGATTATACCATCATCAAGCTCAGTGGCAACCCCGTGCAGGAATACAAAGACCTTGCCGATGATGTCATATCTATGATGGACAAGGATCTGCAAAAGGCTTTGAGCTATTCGCAGACGCATTTTGAATGGATGGATACCGGCTTCGCCTCGGATTTTTCCGTCAATTTCGGCAGCTATTTGGCGGCGCAACTGGAAAACCGTTTCGCCTGGAAGAAAGCGCAAAAGAACGAAATACCAGCCGTCAATATCAGCGGAAGCTTGCTTCGTGAAGCGGATTGCCTCATTCTCCTTGTCAAGTTCAGCTCGGCGGGAAAGCGTCAAAGCATTCCACTTTATATTTCTTCCGCTACAATAGCAAGATTTGGCGAAGAGAATATCAAACCCAAAGACCTGGAGATCAGACTCAGGGAAAGACGTGAACTGAGCGAGGAATCTGTCCTCAGCAAGAATCTGCAGGTGAGCGTCAAATCATTGGAATATGGCAGAAACTCAGCTGTTTTCCGCTATGAGGACAAAGCAAACATCTTGGTCCGCGCTAATCGCGCCTGCTATGTCACCCTGGTCTATATCGAAGCCAACGGAGAGCGTAACCTTCTGACACAGAATTATTTCATCGCTTCGGACATGGCAAATCAGTGGATATTCATCAAGGACGAGTTTGAAATCTGCGAACCCTCCGGCATCGAACAACTCTGGCTGCAGGCGGATGTCCTCAAGCTCCCCGCATACGAAGTCAAAAAGGTTTATGTCTCAGCCAACGCCAGCAAAAATATCGTGATCGGCTTGAGCGAAACCCTCGCCCTCACCCGCGGTATCAAGATCAAAAACCCCCAATCTTCATACACGGAAGACTACCTGAGCTGGACGGTGATGGAGTAAACGCCCGTAGCGCTACATGATGTCGAAAATCCGATCCTTTGTGAAGAGAAAAAAAACGCCCGTGGGATGATTTCCACGGGCGCTTGCTTAAGCCGGATATCGGTTTTCTACTCGATTGGGTAAAGAACCTTGGTTCGGTTCGGCTCGTATAACTTGTCGAGTGTTTGCGATGATACTTTGGAAGTTATTTGTCTGCCACGAGCGGGAGCCGTATCGGCGGCGATTTTGAAGAAGGCGCGGTTTGCTCCACCGCTGAAACCCAATGCGCTAATCTGAGCCCAGGTGAATTCGGCGGAGTTACTTTCGGTGGTTAATATCAGTTGATAGACCCCGTTGGGATTATCACAGATATATACTTTATAGGTATTTGCGGCATCGACGGGATCCCAGGCAAGCTCCATGTAATCGTTATAAGCGAGGACGATCACATTCTCCGGAGCATTGATACCGAGCGGTGGGGTCACGATGAGATTCACATACAGCTTATAGGGAGAGTTCAGGGCAGTCCCGAATATCCATGTCTGAGCCGTATAGCTTCCCACCGGCAGATTTGGTGTTCCGGCATTTACGTTGAGGGTGAAGGGAACGGTTTGGCTGGGTGCGAGAGCGCCGGAAAGAGTGCTGCTCAGCCATTCTGTGGGAGGCAGGATCGCCGTTCCACCGCCGATGTTGTCCAGCATGATGTAGCCATACTGATATCCATCCGTTCTGGGATAGAAGAAGGAGATATAGATATCCATGCCGGCAAAGGCGTTCAGGGACTGGTTGAATTGAGTCCAATTCGTATCCGTGAGCGGTCCGATGGTGGCGAGGGTGGTCGTAAATGCCGCCGCTTCGTTTGTGGTGGTGGAGATCCTCACGCTGAAGGTTTCGTCGCTGAGGTTGAACTGTTTGTACCAGAAGCTAAGGTTGTCCCCAGTCTGCACGCGGATCTTTGGCGTTGCTATCCATTGGGTGGATGTGGTCTGATATGAAGCAAAGACCCAGACATTCGGGCTGTTATAGCCATAGCCGGTGTAGATTTGAGAGTTTGGTCCGGTGGACCCCACCCAGCCGGAGAGATCGAGATCCTCGAAATCCTCATAGAAAGGACCGGCGGGGAAGGAATCTCCACCCCAGATACCACTGTCTGCCGTCCAATTTACAGATACAGTTCCAATGTTACCAAGGTTAACGGTTGTAGAAGTGCTTTGCCCTTGGGCTACGCTCAAGTTGAAGGTAGTGGCAGGAGTGCTGAATTGAGCGTAGTTCATAAAGATGTTATGGGTTAGCGTGCTGTTTGCGGGAATCGTTACATTCGCTGAATAAGCTACATATCCAGGGGCGGTGGCAGTCAATGGATAGGTGTCCACCACAACGTTGTTGATGGTATAGTTGCCGTCTTCTCCGGTCAGAGAGGTTCTGCCGGAAATTGTGACCGTGGCACCCTGAATGTTTATATCTGTTCCGGCTCTGCGTACGCGTCCGGTGATGTTTCCATACACCAAGGGAGCTGCCAAAGGAGGCATCAACACATCGTCCAGCTTCAGAACAAACTGATCGGTGCAGTTGTGGTGACGGAAGGCGATGAATACGCTCTGTCCGGCATACGCAGAAAGATTCACAGACCGGCTGAGCCAATTACCATTCACCAGGGTTTCGGAGAATAGTGTGGTGGTGAATGATGAAATAGCGCTTGAGGTAGTGGAGATGAGCACCGAATAATACTCGGCAGGCCAGGCAGGGTCTTGGGCGCCAATCCACCAGTTCAGGATGTCACCATTGGAGATTGCCAGGCGCGGAGTGATCAACCAGTTGTTCGGCGTCAGAACCGGACGGATACCATCCTTGACGGAATCAGTCCTGGTTGCTACCCACGAAGCGCTTGCAGCACAGGCAGTTCCGGCATAGGGGGCGGCAGCGGCAGTGTATCGATACCAATTGTGAGTATCGCCGTCTTGATCGAGAGCGAGCCAGCCGTCCGGCGGGAAGTTTGCCCCCTCAAAGCCTTCGGCTACGTAGTTTGCATATCCCCTGAGGGTAACGGTCTTGGTGCCGCCGTTGGTGATTATGGTGAAGGTGGCATTATAGATACCGTTGGCAGTGGGACTGAAGGTGAAGCCGAAGTTATGAGTTCCATTCTGCGGCAGAGAGATTCCGCTGTCAAAGGAAGTAGTAAATGGAGTTCCTGCCAAACCTGTGGCTGAAGTGATCGTCAGGTTGCCTGGTCCTACATTTTTAAGCTGGAATACCGCTCCAGACGTGGAAGGAGAACCTGTATTGGCGTTGGTAGTCCAGGTTGTGGTATTGAGAACCGCCACGGGTGTGGTGGCAACTGTAACGGTGAGGGAAATAGGAACCACCATTACATCTCCGCGGTCCCCGACGCTGGGAGCGACATAATTGGAATTGTTATAAATATACATGTTTGCGAGCTTGGTTCCGGCTGTGATTCCCACAGTATTGAAATTCAACGGGATCGAAACGTTTCCTGCCGGAGTAATCGTTCCAGAGAACGATAAACCGTCCATCCATGAGTTGCCGGACACATAAGCGTCCATAATCAGATCCATCCCCAAAGCTTGCCAGCCATTGGTGGCATCATAAAAATAGCCGTTGTCGGTGGAATTACCTGTTGCCAATGATTGGGGCTTTCCTGTGGTTGCTGATGTGGGTAGAATGGTTACCATGAAATCAGTGCCCAACGGAATAGTTAATGCCGTGGGTATAGTGTAAGTGGAAAGAAGAGAGCTGTTTGACGGCGTTGTCGTTGGAAGAGTTATCTCGGCGGAAGTATGCACCAAAGTCACTGTTCCTGTGGAGCTTACAGTATATACTTTCCATTTGAACTTATTTGTAGTTGTAGTCCACAAAGAAGTTGATGGGTTATAGAAATAGTGCCTTAACTGTGAAACCGTGACGGCACCGTCCATCATCGCGATATCGTCGATGATGAAGTAGTTGCCTCTTTCGGTTATCGCTGCGGTATAATACTGCGCATCGGCGAATGTGGCATATCCAAACCAACCGTCTGTACGATCCGGAGCAGGAGCATCAAGCGGTGGGATTTTTGCGCCGGCAAAGCCAGGGGAACGCTTTTTGGGGCTATTGTCAAGACGGCGGATGCTGCCGCTTCTGACAGCTTTTGCAACATACCCGGCATAGGATGTGTTTGCTGTTCCGCCCGGGTTGGCAAGGGTAACGGTTGCAGAGCCGTTTTCGCCCTGATACAAAGCCGCAGCCACACTTGTGGGCGAAGCTGTCAATTCTCCCCATTTCAAACCGAAGTTCTGGGTGGTGGTATTGCCTTGGGTAACCACCACGCCGCTCACCGAGGCGGTGAAATAGAATTGACCGGCAGCATTGCACGTCAGCGAGTGAGTTCCCACGAGCAGATTATTGATCTGGTAGAATCCGTCGATATTGGTGTATGCAACCTTTGTTCCGGCAGTTACCATGGCATTTACAATCGGTGTGCTGGTGCCGAAGCGATACACATGCCCGCTCACGTTTCCAAAAGTCGGAGGAGGAGGAGTAGAATTATCATTGACTACCACATCATCTATGAACAACATAAACTTATCCACAGAAGCATTAGCAATCGCGACAAATACCGTGCTATTATCTGCGCAAGCGGCAGGTAGCACGTAGGTGTATTGCGTCCAGGTAGTGGGCACGGAAGCTTGGGTGGCTAACAGAGTGAAGCTGCCTGGTGCGGTATTGTTGGTAGTCGAATAATAGACCTTGAGTGTCTCAAGATAACTTGCGCTGTAGGACTTTGCCCAAAAGCTTAGGGAAGGAGATCCAGCCAATGACAATACCGGCGAAATCATCCAGTCGTTATTGGCGGCGGCGGAAGTATTATACATGGACATGGCATATTTTGCGCCGGTACGTGGTTCCGCAGCACCGGTGGGCGGAGTGGTATTGGCAGGATTGAAAATAATCCAAGCACCGGTATATCCACTATTGGGGAAAGTGACTCCCCCTATGCCTCCGGTAGCCTGTCCATCACCATCGTAGGTAGTCCAGGGTGGGAAGCTTAAGGTGAAATCGTTGTAGCTCTCAAAGCTGTCCGACAGCTTGGAGCTTGCTGCGGAGCCGCTAAGATTGATGGTAATGGTTCCACCGTTGGTCGTGATCACAAAAGACTGGTTATCTATCCCATAGTTCAAGGGTTCATAGCCGAAGCCAAATTCCAAAACCTGACCATTTACCAGGGACACGCTTGAGTTGAAATTACTGCTGAACTCTGTAGCGGAAAGGTTTGTAATACCGGAGATCGTTAGGTTTCCCTGTCCGGTATTTGATAATTGGAAGATGTTTCCGGAATATGCAGCATCGCCTGGAGCCATTGCTCCCGCTGCCCAGGATGTCATGTTGATTGATGCGATGGGATTGGGGTTTATCCATAAGGCAGGCCCCGTGACGTCATCAATGATCCAGGTTTTGATACCAGTTACCGTAGATAAAGTTTCCAGCATAAAGTAATAATCATTTGGCGTTAGTGAAGTTACCGCATAGCTATAAGTTGTAGCGGTAGCAGCTAAAACTGCATTTGTGCCGAAGTATGTGTAAGGTCCTGTGGCACTTGTGGAGTAGCCAACTCTTATCGTTTCACCTCTGGCGGTCGCTCCCCGTTTTGCTTTGAATGTAAAGGGTGCGGAAGTTGCATTCACGGTCAGAAGTGGAGTGCGAAGCTGTTTACCGGTGGCTGCCGCTCCTGTAATATTACCCGTAGTATAATTTGCCGAAAAGGCTCCGGTAATAAACGACGTGGCAGACCGGATAAAGGTGCTGGCGGTCACCGTCCATCCTGTGGGCGGGAAGGTCGTGCCTTCGAACCCTTCGGACAGGTTGAGAGACATCGTGGTTGGTCTGATTCCGATAACGGCTTGCTGTCCACTATTGAAGTTATCAGTACCGGGGTTCAACGCGGCAAGGGTGAAATATCCGTTGTAAGAACCATTCCAACCCCAGTTTACGTGAAAAGAATTGGTTCCCTCATAGCCGTCCAGCACGAATGCATGTCCGCCGGAGGCAGTGCTGGAGCCTGAATAGTAGATTGGGCGTGCATTGTCCAGCTCTCCGCGCATCATCGTGTCCCAGGTTTCGGTAGAGAAGGATGATTTATTGCGAAGCAGAGCAGTGTTGGCATAACGGAAATAGCTGATCATGGCTCCGGGAACATCACTGCTATATGCACCTGAGCCACTTGGAGCATATTGCATGCTTACCGCGACACCTGCATGGCGGCTGATTGTGGCTACAGATACATTGGCACTGGACACGGTGTTTGGCATGGCAGCCCAGTTATAGGTGGTGCTGCCAAAATCTGCACTTTGAGTTCCGTATGGCGGGCAGTTATAGCTAAACGAGCCTTGCCCTACCGTGGGAAATCTCCAATACCTCATTATTTGTGCCATGGCAGTTGCTACGCAGCCAACCGGAGTTCCGGAAGGGCACTGGGCATTGTAATAGGTTCCCTGACCCCAGAGGGAGGTCATCAGTGGGCTAACATTTCGGAAATCACGATTGGGGGAGAAGCTTGAAAACGGCACATTGTAGCGACTCCACAATTGCGATATTTCCACATTTGCACTCATTCTCTGAGTAATGATGGCGTGCATTTGGTCATTCCAGCTCTTCAGCATCTCCTGCATCTGTTCCGGAATACTGTATTCGTTCCAGTTGTTGCGTGTGCTATAACCGATAATCGGGATAGCTGCATCATCTGCGGCAACCAGAACAAAGCCTGTGGGGTTGAGGGTAATCACATAAATATAAGAATCACGGTATCCGGATTCCAGATATTTGGAAGTAGCCACAGTGTAATTTGCGCCCAAGCGTTCATGCACAAAATTACCCGCGACCCGCTCTGCGGTTTGAGTATTCACCGAAACGCCAAAGATACATGTTGCTATGAACAGCAACATCAGCGTTAGAAGAGTAAGTTTTTTCATAATCTTAAAACTCTCACTTTCATTTGATTTATTTAAGGTGCCTATGATTTATAGAGTGGCATCTGCTGTCAAGTAAAAGCTGCAATATATTTTTATCGCTGCCACCACGGTAAATTCAATTCGGCAATGCCTTGAATTGTTTTGCCAGAGATTAGCCCTTCGCGTTGCGCGGTATTTTTTACAAACTTTTGATGCAATGATATTTTTTCGCCATTGAGATTGCTTCGGGATACTGCGGGCAGGGCACTTGATTTGTCTGAGTGAAAAAGAAGACGGCTTCCGTAATATCCGGAAGCCGTCATGGATTTATTTATTTAACGGTCTTTAGTACATTCCGCCCATGCCGGGATTTGGCATCTGCGGTGCGGATTCGGGTTCTTTGATGTCGGTGACGATGCACTCGGTGGTGAGCAGCAAGGCTGCGATGGAAGCGGCGTTTTGCACTGCGCTGCGCAAGACCTTGGCGGGATCGATGATACCGGCTTTGAAGAGATCTTCAAACTTGCCGGTGGAGGCGTTGAATCCCATGTGGATATCTTTGTAGCCTTTGAGTTTTTCGACGATGACGGCACCTTCTTCTCCGGCATTGGCAGCGATCTGATAAGCTGGTTTTTCAAGGGCTTTCATCATGATCTCGGCTGCGACGCTTTCTTCGTGGGAAAGACCTTTGAGACCTTTGAGGGCTTTGGCTGCCTGCAGCAAGGTAACTCCGCCGCCGGGAACGATTCCTTCCTCGACCGCGGCGCGGGTGGCATGAAGAGCGTCGTCCACGCGGGCTTTCTTTTCTTTCATTTCGGTTTCGGTGGCGGCTCCGATGCGGATCACGGCAACGCCGCTGGAGAGCTTGGCAAGGCGTTCTTGCAGCTTTTCCTTATCATAATCGGAAGTGGTTTCCTCCACCTGGGCTTTGATCTGTTTGATGCGTCCGTCAATGGCTTCCTGGATGCCGGCGCCTTCGCGGATGGTGGTGTTTTCTTTTTCCACGAGGACCTTCTTGGCACGGCCAAGATCGCTCATCGTGCAGCTATCAAGCTTGCGTCCCATATCTTCGGAGATGAGGGTGGCACCGGTGAGGATGGAAATATCTTCCAGCATTGCCTTGCGGCGATCGCCAAAGCCGGGAGCTTTCACCGCGACGACGTTTAGGATGCCGCGCAGCTTGTTCACCACGAGGGTGGCAAGCGCTTCGCCTTCAATGTCTTCGGAGATGATGAGCAGAGGTTTTCCGCTTTGTGCGGTTTCCTGCAGGATGGGCAGCAGGTCTTTCATCACGCTGATCTTCTTGTCATAGATAAGGATGAAGGGGTCTTCGAGCTCGGCGATCATCTTCTCCGGGTTGGTGACGAAATAGGGAGAGAGATAACCGCGGTCAAATTGCATGCCTTCGACCTTTTCAAGACCGGTATCGATGGACTTGGCTTCTTCGATGTTGATGATGCCTTCTCTGCCGACGGATTCCATCGCTTCGGCGATGAGTCTTCCGATCTCGGGATCGTTGTTTGCGGAGATCGAAGCGATCTGAGCAATCTCTTCATTGCTTTTGATCTCTTTACTGTATAGGCGGATCTGCTCGACGATGATCTTGGTGGCTTTTTCCAGACCGCGTTTCAGATACATCGGGTTCACCCCGGCGGTCACATGTTTCAAGCCTTCTTCGATGATGGATTGAGCCAGCAAAGTGGCTGTCGTGGTGCCGTCTCCGGCTACGTCATGAGTCTTTTCCGCAACCTCTTTACAGAGCTGCGCGCCCATATTCTCAAACGCATCTTCGAGTTCTATTTCCTTAGCAATGGTCACCCCATCGTTGGTGATGGTCGGCGAACCGAATTTCTTGTCCAATACCACATTTCTGCCCTTGGGACCAAGGGTTATCTTGACGGCATCTGCCAGCTTGTCCACACCCTTCTTGAGAGCGGTGCGGGCATCGTGTGAATACAGCATTTGTTTTGCCATGAGTTTACCTCCATGTTATTTAATTAAACTGTTTAACTTAGCAGTCTTATTTTTTGAGTGCTAATTTCAAGATAAGCCGATTTCTGTCAAGGACAAATTGTTTCTTTGAAGATTCTCCGCGGGAGAGACACTGTTATAAAGGGTCACTGAAAATTGCAAATGGGGAAAAACGGTCATATTCGAACGACAGGTGAGACTGATTTGGGTCACTGAAAATTGCAAATGGATCACCGAAAATTGCAAATTAGGTCACCGAAAATTGCAAATCGTCCTTTCCAATTTTTGTCTGCAACTAATCCATGAATTGAAAGTAGAACTCTTTGAGAGCACCGGTCTGTCCCCACGTTTCGGAGGGCATTCGATGTAGGGTCTGTAGGCTGCAAGTATGATGAAACAGCGATATTATCTATCAATCAAGAAACTTCTCTCTTTCTTATCATATTGTGTAGAAAGGACTTGACCACGGTTGCGATAGGTGTTGTGTAGAAACCATAAATCAACAGTCGGGTAACCAAGAAGGAGATCAAGATGACCAAGCAAAAAAAGAATGGTAAGGACAAGGCAACGCTGGAGGAGATGGTGAAATCCGGTAGCCAGATCGTATTGCTGAGAGAGGATGACACTGAGCAGCCAATTGAAGCCCTGGCAGAGAAGGCAGGCGTATTGAAGTTAGGATCGACCATGAAGGTAATCGAGATGGATAAGGCTGGTTCGGATGATGTTGAGAGTGATCCGGTCGAGGATGATTCATACGCAGACGAGTTCCACTATAAGAACTGGTGGAATCAGTTCCGGGGGCCCTGGCTGCAGTCGGAGAAGATGAGTGAGGAAGAGATCAGAATTAAAGCCGATGATGCCTGGCCCAAGTTTCGCATGAAAAATGTGTTTTTAGTCATTTTGGAATCGTAACTCATTGAAAAATAGTATTTGAGTTTCGGAAAATAGCCAATTAGTGTCCAAAATCAGGGCTTTGCAGGAAAAATATATATTGACAGCTTCAGC
>JAUYAR010000170.1 GCA_030693415.1 Candidatus Cloacimonadaceae bacterium
TCGGCGCAAATCAGACCGTTTTCGACATCCTCAATAACACGCATTTTAAAAGCCATGCTATAACGATTTACGGGCTTCTTTTCTTTCATTTTCTCTTCTCCTTAGAAGTTGATTTGGTGTCAACTTTTTTAGGACGGGACAAAAATCGACCCCAAAAACCGATAAAAAATCTTTCTTCCCCCTTAGCATTACGGTATCAATACGGAGTCATTACGGACTAAGTCCGTAATGACTCCGTATTGCTAAGGGGTAAGAGAGGTGACTCGTGCCTGTAAATGATTGTTATAAATGACTTTATTGAGATTTAGAAAAACAAGGGAAACCAGCCTGATAAGAGCAACCGAGCAATCCTGCTCCAATTATGCGTCCATCTCATTGATAAATATGTTGTTAGTGCCTTTATTTTAATCATTGCCGATCCGGATACTCCGATCGCATCGCAACAGGCAAAACCGATCTATCCATTATGCCCCTTTTGCCAATATCGCCCATCCTCACTCGCACGATTTGTGATTGACACATAAGCCCCCTTTGGACAAATGGGAGCGGGAGAGAAAATTGAACAAAACTGGTTTGAACGATAACGAGATCATCGCGTTGGTGGACTGCAACAATTTCTATGTGTCCTGCGAGCGCGTATTTGACCCTTCCCTGGAGGGCAAGCCAGTGGCTGTGCTCTCCAATAACGACGGGTGTATCGTATCTCGATCCAACGAATTGAAGGCGCTAAAAGTCCCGATGGCAGCTCCCGGATTCAAATACGAAGCATTGATCCGCAAACACGGGGGCACGCTGCTTTCCTCAAACTATGCCCTCTATGGAGATATGTCCGCGCGGGTGATGGACGCTCTATCTCGTTTTTCGCCGGATCTGGAGATCTATTCGATCGACGAGGCGTTTTTGGGTTTGAACGGATTCCGCATTCGCGATCTGGAGGAATATGGCAAACAGATCCGGAAGATCGTGCAACAGTGGACCGGCATCCCCGTATCGGTAGGAATCGCCAAGACCAAGACTCTGGCAAAAGTGGCAAATCATTATGCCAAAAGAGTTAAAGGTTTCGGAGGAGTGCTCGTATTGTTAGATGAAGAACGCATTGAAAAAGCCCTGACCCAGCTACCAATCAGAGAAATTTGGGGGATCGGCAGGCAATATGAAAAGTTTCTCAATCAAAATGGCATCCAAAATGCCTGGCAGCTCCGCAACGCCCAGGATAAATTCGTGGATCATTATCTGACCAGCGTTGGGCATAAAACAGTGTTGGAATTGCAGGGATATTCCGCCATTGACATCGATGATGCGCCAACCACAAAGAAGAGTATCGTCTGCTCAAGGTCTTTCGGCAAACAGGTTTCCAACTGTGCGGAGCTGGCGGAAGCGGTTTCCACATATATCACCCGCGCTGCGGAAAAACTGCGGTTTCAACATTGCGTGGCGGGACACATGATGGTCTTTCTCAATACCAACCGTTTCAAAGAGGGTCCGCAATATAACAATTCCGCCCAGACGACGCTTTTTCCTCCTTCGGCATATACTCCGGATCTGATCAAACGCGGATTGGAGATGCTGGACGACGTCTTTCTGGAGGGCTTCGAATACAAAAAAGCGGGGGTGATGTTTGCCGATATCATCCCGGAAGAAGATGTTCCGCTCAATTTCATCGAGACGAATTATCTGGACGACCGGCGCAAACAACTGATGGACGTGATTGACCGTCTCAACCGCAGGCAGGGCAGAGACACGGTTTTCTATGCCGCCAACGGAATCCAAAAGGAATGGGAGATGAAACGTGCCAAGCTCTCCCCAGCTTATACAACGCGCTGGTCGGACATCCCCAAGGTGAAGTGATGCAGGTAATTATGAGCTACGAGCCCATCCGGTGGCTTTTTCAGGAATTTCTCAATGGGCATATCCGGCAAAACTGATTAGATTATCAAATAAAAAGGGAGTAGCAAATGACGCGCATCATACCCATTCTGCTTATGTTGACCGCATTTATAGCGAGCCTCGGCGCCCAGGATTATAGAATAGTCGCGACAAAATCCGGCAAGGATATCACCCTCACGGCTATGGCGAGAGAGCTGAAAAAATATGACGTGATCTTCTTTGGCGAATACCACGACCATGCAGTGCTGCATGGGATACAGCACACGCTCGTGCCCCTCTTATACAATCAGGACAAGCGTTTGATCCTTTCTTTCGAAATGTTTGAGCGGGACACCCAGGACTTCCTGGACGACTATCTCGCCGGCAATATCTCCGAAGAAGTATTTCTGAAAAACTCGCGTCCCTGGCCGAATTATAAGACGGACTATGCCCCCCTGATCGAATTTGCCAAGAAAAAAGGATTGACGGCGATTGCGGCAAACATTCCACGCCGGCTCGCGGGTATGGCGGTACGAAACGGAAAAGGCAAGCTGGGCGAGCTTCCCAACGAGGACAAAGTGCTGATGGCATTGCAGATATCCGCTTCCAACGGCAAGTACAAAGAGAACTTTATGAACACCATGACCGGCATGGGAGCCCATGGCGACGCGACGGATAAAGAGCTTTATGAACGGATGTTCTTTGCCCAATGCATGAAGGACGACACCATGGCGGAAAGCATTATCCAATATATGGAACGCCATCCCAAACACAGGATCATCCACATCAACGGGGATTTCCACTCGCGCGAATACCTTGGCACCGTGGAACGAGTCCTTTCCCGCAACCGCAAACTCAAGGTGGCTGTGATCAGTCCTCAATACAAAGGGGAAAAGATCCCTTATCAAGCAAACAAGATCGCGGATTACCTCATCGTCGTTTCGCCGAATCCATGACACTGAAGAGAGGAAAATCATGATCAGAAAAGCGGCACACGCCGGAAGTTTCTACCCCCGTTTCGCACAGCAGATCGAACGTCAGATCTCAGGCTGGATCCAAGGCGTGCAGCCTTCCAAGGGCTATGAAGATACCCTCGGGATCATCGTTCCCCACGCCGGTTATATCTATTCCGGGCAATGCGCGGCGCTGGCATATCAGGATATTTCACAGCACAATTTTGACAGCTTTATCATCCTCCACCCCTGCCATCAGGGAAATCACTTTGACTACAGCGTTTCTGCCTTTGAGGAATATGAAACACCCTTGGGCAATATCATGCTCGATCTGCAACTCTATGAAACGCTTTCCGGAGCCGCAAGGGACAAAAACCTCGAGCTGAGATTGCACGAAAGTGAGCATTCCATGGAGATCCAGCTTCCTTTGATCAAGCACTTCTTTCCCAACGCGCGCATCTGTCCGGTGATGTTCGGCAGGCAGACTCCTGAGGTGGCGCAACGCCTTGCCATGAGCATCTATGAAATCCTCAAGAACTCGCAAAGACGCATCGGCATCATCGTTTCCACCGATCTTTCCCATTATCACAACAGTGAAAAAGCGGCTAAACTGGATAAATTGATCACCAAATATATCATGAGTTTCGATCCGGACGCCCTCTGGCAAAGCGTTATCAGCGGACGTTGTGAAGCTTGCGGGATCGGCGGAATCATCACACTGCTCGATCTGGCAAAACGCTATGAAGATGCCAAATCCAAGCTGATCCAATATACGCATTCCGGCAAAAGTTCCGGAGATAACCTGCAAGTCGTGGGCTATTTGAGTGCCAAGATCTTTCGTTAGAGGGGTTATGCAACTGACTGACACACAAAAACATCAACTGCTCAGGCGGGCGCGGCAGGCTATCGTTTCACGCTTTGACCACTCCGAGCTTGAAATACTCCAAGATCTGCTATTCACCGAAAAACGCGGAGTTTTCGTTTCTCTGCACGCCTTTGGAAATCTGCGGGGCTGCATCGGATATATCAAAGGCTATGAATCAATCGGTGATAGCGTCCTCGAAATGGCACGTTCTGCTGCTTTTCGCGATCCGCGGTTTCCGGCTTTGACCTTAAACGAACTCGGAGATATCGAGATCGAGATCTCCATTCTCAGCGAAATGATCCCCATTGACGGTGCCGAAGAAGTAGTCATCGGAAGGGACGGACTCTATCTCCGACACCCACGCGGCAGCGGATTGCTGCTCCCTCAGGTGCCGGTGGAGTGCAAGTGGAACATTAGTGAATTCCTGCAACATATTTGCCTCAAGGCGGGCTTGCCAAACGGTGCATGGAAAGATAAGGGAGCGGCGCTTTTCCGTTTCACGGCTGAGGTTTTTCACGAGGATAAAGAGTTTTTTGATTGACAAATTAGCGGGTATTCAAACTTTGGTTTTTTGCGTTTTTTCATACGCGGGAATAGCTCAGTTGGTAGAGCGCAACCTTGCCAAGGTTGAGGTCGCGGGTCCGAGTCCCGTTTCCCGCTCCAGTTCTTTAGGCGACATAGCCAAGCGGTAAGGCAGAGGTCTGCAAAATCTCTATCCCCGGTTCAAATCCGGGTGTCGCCTCCATTATTTTTTCATCGTGCCGGAGTGGTGGAACAGGTAGACACAAGGGACTTAAAATCCCTCGGGTGCGAGCCCGTGCCGGTTCAAGTCCGGCCTCTGGTACCATGCGGGAATAGCTCAGTTGGTAGAGCGCAACCTTGCCAAGGTTGAGGTCGCGGGTTCGAGTCCCGTTTCCCGCTCCAAATATTCCCCCATCTTTTTCACTTTTCCTTTTTGCTGTTGACGAAATAGCGCCCTCCTCCGAGCTTGCACATAATATGAATTACAAAGCAATCATCTTTGATCTGGATGGAACCCTGATCGATTCCATGCGCCTCTGGCGTGAGGTCGATACGGAGTTTCTGGCAAAACGCGGAATCGAGGTTCCGGCAGACCTTTTTGCTCATCTGCCCCAAGGAAATAGTTTCATCCAGACGGCAAAATACTTCAAAGACCGTTTCGGTTTGCCGGACAGCGTGGAAAGCGTTATGAAGGAATGGACGGACATGGTTTTTTGGCATTATGCCAATTCGATCAAGCTCAAAGACGGAGCGCTGGAACTGGTCAATTTCCTGCACGACAAACAGATACCCATCGGTCTCGGCACCAGCAATTCCTTCGAGCTTGCGGAAAAAGCGCTCAGTTTCAACGGTATCTGGCAATGCTTTTCCAGCGTGGTCACCGGAGACATGCATTTGATGGGCAAACCATTCCCCGATATATACTTAAAGAGCGCTGAAAACTTGAAACTGGAGCCAATAGATTGCTGCGTGGTCGAAGATACTCTATCGGGAATCAGAGCTGCCAAAGCAGCGGGTATGACCGCCATCGCCATTTTTGACGAGGACAGTCTTCCGGATCATGATCAGATCAAAGCGGAAGCGGACTATTTCATGGCGGATTATTTTGAAATAAGGAGACTGCTGAATATATGAAAAACGAGCTATACGTTGTGATCGGCGCCTATGGTAGCGGCAAAAGCGAATACTCCATCCAGCTTGCCAGAGAATTGAAAAAGCAGGGCTTGGATATCGTCCTGGCGGATTTGGATGTCGTCAATCCCTATTTTCGCTCGCGGGATGTGCGGGAAAGATTTGCCGAAATAGGGATCGACGTGATTGCTCCAGACGGCATATTCATGCATGCCGACCTGCCGATGATCTCTCCCCGAATCAAAGGCGCGATCGAAAACAGGGACAAAACCGTGATCCTGGACGCGGGCGGAGACCCTGCCGGCTGCCGTGCCTTGGGTAGATTCGTGGATAACATCAAGCTTCGTGGCTACCGTATGCTCTTTGTGGTCAACACCTTGCGTCCTTTTACTTCCACCGCGGAAGAGATCGTTATCATGAAAAATAGCCTGGAATATACTTCCAAACTTCGCGTCACGGAACTGATCTGCAACACCAACCTGATGGAACATACTGATAGAACCCTCCTTGAGAAGGGCATCAATATCGTGCAGGAAGCCGCTGACCTTTGCCGGCTTACCTTTGAGCACTATCTCGTTTTGGATGAATATGCCGCGCTCATTCCCGATGGCTTATCCGGGAAACAACGCGTCGTGATGAACTACACGCTCAAAAAACCCTGGGAAGTGCTTGTCGCAAAAGGGATCTGAGATGTTTGCGGTGAACGGGTGAACTGGTGAATGGGTGAATGCGCTGCTCCGGTTTCCTCCAATTCTCAATTCTCAATTACCGGCGATTGGCTCTATTTAAGGTATCCTTAGAACCGTCTCATTTTCGATGCACATACTCTGCGCTTCCTATTTCATCAAGATCAATTTGCTTTGCTTTTGGATCTTTCCATCCACCGAAAAGCGCAGAAAATACACTCCCGATGCCAAGGTTCGGTTATGCTCATCACAGCCTTCCCAAGCGACGATGTGTTCGCCGCTG
>JAUYAR010000171.1 GCA_030693415.1 Candidatus Cloacimonadaceae bacterium
TGCCCCTATAGGTATTATTGTGTATCTGTGAACAATGTAAATGCCCAGTCAGTTCACGTCAAGAACTAAATTTTATAGTGTGTTTATGCGGCGGATTTTTCCGGCGGTCTCAGAAGTTTTTCAAGTAGTGCCGGAATTGGCAGAAAGGACTTCCCAAGTTATTGCAGGTCAGTTATGTAGAGACCAACAATAATATGAGGGAGGCGCTTATGAAAGCGACTACTTACAAGAATGGAGGCAGGGCTCGGAAAGCAGACCACTGTGACAAATTAAATGCAGAGAAATATGTCACAGTGCTTTCCGTTTGGGCAAAACCACCCGCAATGCTGATTACAAGACGATTTGAGCACTGTGACAAATTAAAAGCCCGGAAATATGTCACAGTGGTGGATGATCAGGGGGGCACTGTGACAAATAAAACCCCAGGGAAATTTGTCACAGTGCTTGTCCCGGTAAACGACTTTTATTGGAAGAGGCTAAGAATGAGCAAACGCAAGATCAAGGCAGTCTGGCTTACGGTGGAACGGGTAGCTGAACTAATGCAGCGTTCTAACCGGACAGTTTGGCGCTTTGTAAAAGAGAACCAGATAACAGTGCAAAAACAGCAGGTACCGCAGAGCGGGGGCAAGACTGTGAAGTCTTTCCTACTTACCAGTCCCGAACTGCTGGTTATGGAGCTGCAGAACTGTGAAAAGCAGAGACTGCTGCCAGAGCACTTTATCGAAAAGCGAGTGGAGATCAATGGCAAATTGGTAAACTGCGCCTTGATCTACCAATACAGGAAATGCATGGAAGGTGAGGAAGGCTATTATGAGTTTTTATGATTTCACAATAGAGGAATATGCGGAGTTCCTAAAAGAGGAACTGGCAGGAACGAATGCTGTGCCCTTAGGTATCGAGATGATGCGTAAACCTGGCAGGAAGCCTAAACAGTTGGTTACCCCAGCAATCAATACCTCGATTATTAAGCAAGCAGATCAAAACCCTATACATAAAGATGAGCTGTCTGCCGTTATCCCAAGTAAAGAACAACAAGCAGACAATCAGCCTGATGATCTATATGATGATCTGCCAGACAATCTGCCTGCTCTCTATAATAGGGAAGGTTACATCGACTTCAGTCCCCGAGAGTGCCTGCCACTTAAGTATGATGCGGAAGCCAGGCTTCTGGGGCACTTCTGCACTCTGGTCATAGGTAGACTACAGGACTGTGAGTCCAAGGTTGAAGAGTGGAAGCAGATCGTGACCGATTACAATAATGGCAGTCTGTCTTCTGAGCTGTATCGGATGCGGGGAGAACGCAAAGAACGTGCCCTGCGTACCTGGATCGACCTCTATATCCAGACTGAACGGGACATGTATGCTCTGCTGCATGGAAACAAGAACACCACTCGCCAGCGTAAGATAAACGAACTGGAAGGCAAGATACTTCTCAGCATCCTGCTGCATCCCAATAGAATCACCATCGGAAGTGCCATTACTATGCTCAAGGCACAAGCCCGGATGGGACAGTATGAGTCGCCTTCCAGTAAACCGACCCTCAGACGCTGGTGTGAAGACTGGCGCAATGATAACCTGGCAATCTGGGAGCAGAACCGGAAGGGTAGCAAGTTCGTAGCGGAGCATATTATCAAGACGATCCATAGAGACAGCAGACTGCTTAAGGTCGGTCAGGTCTGGGTGGCAGATGGTCATACTCTTGCCTTCGATATCCTCAATCCCAAGACCGGGAAAGCCCAACGCATGACCATGATCATGGTGATGGACTGGGCGAGCCGCTATCCGGTGGGAGCTTCACTCGCCTTTACAGAGGACAGCCACCATATCCAGGTAGCATTCCGTAACGGCTTCCTCAACTGGGGAGCATTACCACAGTGCGTGTATCTCGATAACGGCAAAGCCTTCCGGTCAAAGCTGTTCCATGAGGAGTGGGATCACCACGATCTGGAACTTGAGTTAGGTGGTATCTTCCCCAAGTTAGGCATCGAAGCCCACTTCGCAGAGAGCTACAATGCCAAAGCCAAGATCATTGAGCGGTTCTTCAAGACCTTCCAGGAGCAGTTCGAACGCTTCATCAGCAGCTTCCGGGGAGCCAGCATAGCCGATAAACCTGCCACTCTGATGCGCAATGAGAAGTGGATCAAGAAGATGTATCAGGGTGAGCCGCCAACTATTGAAGAGACGATGCGGATGATCGGATACTATGTCCGCTATATCTATGGTGATAACCCGCATGGCGGTCTGGGTGGTAAGACTCCCTGGCAGGTATTCAGTTCCGCAGAACTGCCTGAAGGTCGCATTGTACAACCGGATAAGCTGAACTTCATGATGCTGGCAACTGAACGTAAATCAGTACGCAACGACGGCATCGTCTTCAATAAGTTGCAATACTGGCATCCAGAACTTATCAAGCATATTGGTAAGCCGGTAGTGTTCAGATACGACTATGCTGATGCCAGATGGATACTGGTCTATGATAGCAGAGACAAGTTCATCTGCCAGGCAGAGCTGAGAAGATCGCAGCATCCCTTTGTACATCTCGATAAAGACAATCCCGTCACCCATAAAGAGTTGAATACAGAATACAAGTACATCAAGAAACTGCAACGCATGACTGAACAGCAGTCCAAGCTATTCGTAAAGAAAAACCAGGAGTCGGTAGACCGGGTACTCAAACCTTTGATGGAAGCCCGGCAAGCCAATCCGACCTTCATCCAGCCCCCCATGATCGAAGCTCCCAAACCCGGACCCGAGGAGGAGATCGCCAGGCTGGAAGAGATCGTAACCAATCAGATGGTTCAAGTTACCGCAGAGCCGGATATCAAGCCAAGTCCGACAGTCACTAACCTACCTACAATAAACAAGGATCAGACCGATCCTTTCGCAGATGAGAGCTTCACCGAGATGTTGAAAACCATCGGTATCAAATAAAGGAGGAACCAGTGAAACAAGGCAAGCTCATACCCATCAACAATGTCCAGAAAGCCGACCGCTGTATCGACTTTCTACTCAATCGTCCCCGTCTGGAAATGGTGGGACTGGGAATGCTGTATGGCAGACCCGGACTCGGCAAGACCACTTATGCCAGGCGCATTGCTTATACCCGTGGCTATGTCTATCTAAGACTGGAAGCCACGACCACACCTAAGACCTTCGCCAAGGAACTGCTACAGAACCTGTATATCAGCTTTGGAATGGGAGACTATCTCCCAGCAGGCACGACCAACAACCTCTACAAGCAGTGCATCCAACTGCTATATGACCACGAGGATACGGTAATCATCATCGATGAGATCGACTATGCCTTCCGCTATCCCCAGTTACTCGGAGCGATCCGGGACCTGGTGGATGTGACGCTGGCAGTTGTTGTGTTAGTAGGCATGCAGAATGCCAAAGACAGGCTCAACCAGATCAATGAATACTACTTCGACCGCTGCAACTACTTCTATGAGTTCCAGCCCGTCAGTCTTGAGGATGTCACTCAGATCGCCCGGGAAGTAATGAGCGTGGAATGCCCGGACTCGATGGTTAACTACATCCATCACAACTCGGCAGGCAACTTACGCAAAGCCATGAAGATCATGCATATGCTGGAGTGCAAGTATAAGATCAATCCCATCCAGGCTATGAACGACATCCTGGCACAGGGGGCATTATGAACAACCAAGACCTAATCCTCCGCTTCGTTAGCTCATACCATTCCTTCTACAGCATTGATACTGTTATGGAGTGCACCGGGCTAGAATACAAAGAAGTGGCTTTCTATATGAAGACCTTGGTTAAGATTGATGTAATCCGCAGGATATCAAAGAAGGAGCATATCTATGTAACCAAGAAAAGCTATAGTGCTGATAAGGTTCGCACCATCCACAGCAAGAACTGGGTATTCAACCTGAAGGATTGCCAAGATATTACCTCCCTACTGGGTCATACCAGAGTGAAGAGCATCAGAGAATTAGCGGTAATGCTCGAACGCAGCCGACAGTGGGTCTATCTGTACCTGGAAGCTCTGATCTCGGTGGATGCCATCGGGATCAGTAAGACTGGCTATTACACCAAGAACATGGCAAACATCTTCAAAGTCGGCTCGGTGATCAAGAAAGGCATCATCAGCGAGCAAAGAAACGCCTGCGGCATCAAACCCAAGAAACGGGTATCCAAGCTGACAGCTAACCGGATAACTAACTAAACAAGGAGCGGCATTCTATGACACAGGAACAGCGAGAACGAAAACTCCGTCAACAAATCAATGCCATCAGGGTGAAGAAGTTCCACTGGCCCCTGGATGGCTTCAAGTTCATCATCAGCGGTCTGGGCTATGGAGAATCACTGACTGCCCTAACTGAGCCCAGGTTGCTTGAGTTAAAAAGCCTGATGCTCCGCTACCGCAGTCATGGAAGACCTCAGGCCTTTACTTTCGATAAACAAGGCAAGTTCATGTTCGCACTGATGAAACAGGCAACTTGGACTGATTCCGACCTACGAGCATTCATGCTAAAACACTATCGCAAGAGCCACTGGAACCTGCTATCCAAAGACGAACGCAGAGCCGTAATCGCCATGCTGCAGAACTACATCAAGAAAGCTCCAGTCAATGAAGACGAAAACAACTCAACTGAGAATAGAAACATGAATAAAAATCACAAGGAGACATCTAATGGACACCCCAAAGACTAAGAAAACCGCCGACCGCACCAAGACTGACGCAAACGGACAGAGCATTCCCATCTCGATTATCAAACCGGAAATCATCAAGCAGGATGCCGTTGTGACCAAGACCATCGAAAGAGCCAAGAAACTGCAGGATCGCATCATCAAAGATAAAGCCAAGCTCTTTGAGGAAGTGGAACTCTACCTGGAAGAGGTAGCCGAGAAGAACGGACTGGAATGGAAAGGCAATGCCATCCTCAACAGCTTTGATGGACAGTGCCGGGTCGAGATCAGGTTCAAAGAACGCATCCAGTTCGGCATCGAACTCCAACTCGCCAAGCAGAAGATCGATGAGTGCCTGAAGGAGTGGTCAGCCGACTCCAATGTCAACCTCAGAGCCATCATCAGTGAAGCCTTCCAAGTTGATAAGAAAGGTGAAATCGCCAAGTACCGTATCCTGCGTCTGCGTAGATACAACATCAAGGACCCGGTCTGGAAGCAAGCTATGGAACTGATCGACCAGGCGATCCAGGTCGTATCCACCAAGCAGTATATCACCTTCTACGAGAAAGATGAGTCCGGACAACAACGTCAGATCGTGCTCAACTTCAGTAACCTGTAAAAGAATGATTGGTATCCTAATGCAACTGGACTTGAACAATCCCAAGGAGTATTAAACATGGCACCTATGAACACCAATACAGCAGAGGAGCTGATCCCAATGAGTATCTTTAATGATGAACGCAACTACCGCACGGATGAGATAGCCGATATCCTCCGGGTTGACCGTTCCAGTGTCTATCGCTGGATACGGGACATCGCCAATCCTCTGCCTGCTTTCCGTACCAAAGAGAATGGTCAACTGCGCTGCAAGGGCAGAGACCTGAATGCCTATCTGGACAGACACAAGGTAAGACCTGAATATGAGTAATGCACTCGAGTTCCGTATCAAGCGGGACAACTGCAAAGATGCTTATCTGAATGGTAAGACCGATCCACTCGAGCTGGCGGTGATCTTCGGTGTGTCCGATATCACCGTCCGCAAGTGGATCAAATCCGGTAAGTGGGATGAGCTGTTCAAGGAAGAGCGTAAGCTTGACCATGAGATCAGCTTAGCCCGCAAGAAAGCACTCATCCAGGCACTGAGAGAATATGCCAAGAACCCTGCAGACACCGCTCTGCAAAGCCTCGTAAGCTTAATCAAGCAGAACCAGAAGGACAGTGAGCCTTCCAAGGAACTGAATGACTACATCGTTCGCTTCCTGGATCAGGTGACCGACTTTATGATCGAGAAAGGTCATGAGACTATGTTAAAACAGTTTCAGGGTATAGTCCTTGACCTTGCCGAGTACTTAAGAGTTAGAAATGGATAAATTTACAGCCACGGACATGGTTGCCTCCAAACCATACCTGCCTACCCTCCAAGCCTACAGATCAAGCGGAGCCGTCGCCTCCGGCTCCGCTGATCCTTCCGGACCCTAAGTTATGTCTAAGAAGTTCATTCAGCGACATAACAAGGCACTGGCGGAGATCGCTTCAAAAACGATCTCCGTCTTGCCTTTTATAGACGATAATCCTGAAGCCAAGACTGACAGGATCAGGAGAACAACAGGAGAGGGCTGGGATGCCTTCTCGTTCTTCTGCCACACCTATTTCCCGCATATCTTCCCACTACCTTTTTGCCCAGCACATGAGACTATGTTCGATGAGACTGATAAGGGCTCAGGCATCATCGGAATCACAGGTTTTCGTGGGCTGGGCAAAACGGTTCTCATGGGAGTAGTCTATCCGATCTGGAGAATCATCAAAGGCGAACGCTATGTAATCCATACTGCTGCAGACGTAGATCTGGCACAGGAGAGGACTGCTTTCACCTTGCATGAGCTGCAGAACAATAAACGTCTCACTATGGACTATCCTGAGCTGCAACCAGTGGATGCCTTTGATCTCGACTTCTATCTCAAGAATAAAGCGAGAATCAGAGCACGTTCTATCAAACAGAGTCATCGTGGAACGATCAATCCCAAGACTGCCAAGCGACCAGGGCTCATTGTCTGTGACGATATCGATAAAGAAGAGAACATGGGGAACCAGTCTATCGGCAAGAGACGCATGGAGAAGATCACCCAGGAGCTTGCCGGGGCACTCTCACCCGAGGGAAATGGCAAGATCGTCTGGCTCGGTAACCTGGTACATCCCAATTACTCCATCTGCCAGTTTCAGGAGCTCATATTAGGCGATTTACGAGCAGATAATCCAGAATTAGACGTTACCTACCAGATTGCATTAAAGACCCACCAAAAGGCGATATTGCGCTTCTCTCTCGAAGATATGCAGGGCAAGTCCATCTGGGAGGAGCAGTACCCTACTGCCACTCTGCCAAACCTGCGAGCCAAGTTCGGTCATACCGGATACCAGAGAGAGATGCTTGGACAGCCGGTCATCGAGGGTAACATCTTCAAGAACCACTGGTTCACCAAGTATAGAACACTTCCCGAACCATCTCAGATGAAGCGGGTCTGGCTCTATGCTGATCCTGCCTGGGGCGAGAAGGGCTGTTACAAGGCTGTCATCTCCATAGGCTACGATGGTAACAGGTTCTATGTAATGCATGTCTGGATACGCCAGACTGAGAACACCAAGTTCTTCAGATACTACTATGATGCTTATCAGGAGTTGGATCGTATCTACAGAGTGAAAGCCAGAGCAGCCTGTGAAACAACCTACGGTCAAGCTCGTATCCTGGCCGACTTCGATCGGTGGGCTACTGATAACCATCTGCCACCGATATCGCATCGCATAAAGCGAATAGATAACAAAGATAACAAGAATCTACGTATCGAGAGAACTGAGACCATTATCGAGACAGCCAAGGTACTCTTTCCGGAGGGACAGGATACGCCTACCCTGATCAGTCAGTTCCTTACCTATCCTGATGGCTATATCGATGGCTGTGATGCTCTGGCAGGATGCTTAGAACGCTTTTCCGAATACGATATTGGCAGGAACAGAGTGAAAGTCCGGAGGTTCAGTTTCTAATGAACTACTATGATCAGCTCATGCTTGAGTACTACAGGGTACTGAACAATGCCTGGAAAACCGAGATCAGAGATGCAACCAGGCTTGCCATCCAAATGCTGAGTGACATGCCCAGAACCGAGAAGCTCAACAAGGACTCCTTAGATAAGCTTATGGGCATCATCAATACCCAGTTGGGAGATGACTTCGCAGCACTGGTCAATGAGCCCACCAAAGCGATAATAGACCGCTGTGTGCGGCTCGGACTCAAGGACACCCAAGTGCAAGCTCCAACCAAGACCAGCATTGGACTCTGGGGCATTGAAGATCAGCATCTTTCCTCAACCATTCAGAAGCAGCAGTTGTTCTGGATTGGGAATCACTTTGAGGCAGATGTGCGTCAGAACTTTGCCGATACACTCACCAAAGCAATTGAGCAAGGTTATACCAAAGAGATGCTTGCCGATACTCTCAAAGACCAGTTCAATGACATTGCCAACCGCTCATCCAACTATTGGCAAGGTTTGGCAGAGCACACAGCACTCAGAATAAGGGAGTTCGGAAGGTTACAAGGCTACAAGAAAGCCAAAGCCAGATACTACAAACTCGTAGTAATCCTGGATGACCGCACCAGTGATATCTGCCGGGCATTGGCAGCCCAGGATAAAGTCTATCCTCTGAACGATGCTCTGGAAGTGATGGACAATCTGATGGCTCTGGATACCAAGTACAGCAGCCTGGATGATGCCCGTGAATACATCAAAGCCCTTGCACCCTGGATCAAAGATGATCAGATCGATTACGACTCAGAGATGAACCCAGTTGGTGTCTCCGAAGCGCATACTCCATTCCCACCGTTTCATTGGAAGTGTAGGACGACAACGGAGATCACCTTCTAATCCTCCCTTGTTGTATCAATTGCTCCTAAATAATGTTGTATAAAAAACGCTTCTGCTATTATCTCATTATCTTGAGGTGCTCTTCGAACGAATGGTACATATCTCCAGATTTTTGCCTTAGTTTACGACCCATTTCTGTGCCAGATATCTTCTTTTGCAAATAGGCCACCAGATCAGGAAATCTCGATTCACTCAGATAATCCCACTTTGACCCAAATTCTTTTTTGATATTTGTATAAATAATGGCATAGCTGAATACTCGCCCTTTCCGTTCGCCTTTCGAAGCCATTTCATTGAATCTATCAATCAGATATTGAACATAGCCACGCATTTCGTTGTTAGTGCTAATCGTGCCAGCAATTGGAACAGAGCCTGTACTGCCTTTCTTTGAGTTTTTGAAAATAATGGTATTATTCTGTATTCCAGAGCCGGGTGTAAGTACTATGTTAACTTCTTGGGCTTCGATTTTACTGATATAACTATTAAACAATATCAAAGATTTAGATGCTTCATCCGGAGTGATTTCAAGAACCGTCCTGTCTTCAAGCAGTTGCTTGTACTGCAAGAGTACCCCGCTGGTATATTTCTGAACATTCGCATCGATGAGTTTGTGATGTTTCTTACACATGAGGACAAGGTTTTCATACCCATCTCTTGCCTCAGGTGTCTGGTTTTTATCGTATCTTGGGCCTTTTGGCTTGGCTGCATTAATGTGGCATATATCTCCCAAAACAGTTCCATCATTATCAACTATCGCCTGATAGCATTTCGGATAAGCACAACGGTTCTTTGATAGAGCGAAAAGTCTCTTAACGGTTTTTAAGGTAACTGCACTCATAAACCTAATCTCTTAACAAATCCTTTTCCACTTGTTCATAGATCTCGTCTATCTTAGTTTGATATTCTATAGTCTTGCTAAGAGCAGTTGCAATGCGGCAATAGTAGACGGGATCATCCATAATTCTGCCTTTGCGGTCTTTGAGGTATTTATGCAAGACTTGGTAACCTCCAATGTGATAATTCCATACCTCCGTACTGATTCCTTCAAAGTATTTATCCTGATTGATATAGATGCGTCCCTGAGTCTCATCATAGTTCACCTGCTCTACTTTCTCATTATTGCCATTACCCTGATACTTTGCAATAGGAGTGTCCAGTTCACTGCTCTGCATCAGGTGCAAATCTGCTATCGCTTTACCATACTCTGCCATCTGCTTGAAAAGCTGGGTGTCTTTGGTAAAGGGAATGCGTGGAAAGTCTATCCTGAGATACTCTGCATAACGTTCCCGATAGATATTACTGTACAGGATACCATAGATATAATAGAAGATGCTTTCTGCCGATATGTCCAGCTTTGTGAAATCTGCAAGCAGTTTCGGATTGATATTTACCTGCGTTTCCTGTGCAGCAAATAGATCATCTGAATGTGGATCAGGATAAAGGTACAAGGGCAATAAAACTCCACCACCCCGATAGTACACATTGTAATCAATCATGCTTGAAGTAATAAAAGCCAAGTTCCATAAATAATCAGAACCCACTACCTGACCTTGTCTGCCCAGAATTAAGCCTAAATTGTTGTTTTTAATATGCTGCATTACTTCATTTCTTGGTCTGCTGTGAAATCCCCTACTCTTACCGGTATAGTAAGTATATCTGATGTCGAAAGGTCTGTAAAGAATGGGTTTAATGTTATCAGAATTAAGCCCTGAATCTCTTAAGTCTTTTTGTGCCAAATCTACTTTCCATTCACTGGTGTCTTTACCCAGTTCATAAGCTAGCCTGGCAGATTCGATATCGAGTTTAGAAAATTGGTTTACGGTATTCAGCATTATTTGTTTATCAACTTGTATCGCTAAATTATCCCTTGATGTTTGAATACCTGCGCTGTTTAGAGTGAATATGTCAGTGACTTGATCCCAACTCAAATAATGGGATTTATCATCTGACAAGGGTTTGAAGAGATAAAAAGGCTGCTTGGGATTGATTAACGTATATTCAAAGCTATCAATGCTATTATCATTCAGACTGTCGTATTTGGCAGACCTAAGCCCAAACAAATCTCCATGATAGAATCCCTTTTCTGTATTGCTGTCTTTTATCATGATCAGGATGGCAACCCCGGTTCTGATATCAAACACATTCTCGTCTTTACTGCCATCGGGTGCAGTTTCTTTCTTGGTGCTGTTGCCATGCAAATCCAAGACATAGATCTGGTCGAATGTATTCAATAGACTTTGTCTCATGCCTTTGAAAGTAGCATTATCGATGTAGCTGTGGTTTGTTACCATTGCCACAATGCCTTTGCCGGCTTTATGGATTTTCCACTGGGCAAAGCGGATAAACTTCACATAATCATCCTGCAACATTTTTGGGTTTTTTTCTCCCAATGGTATTCCGTCCACCTTGTAAAAACTGGTCGCCCCATCTATATCCTGTTTGAGCAATTGCTCAGTCCAGGGGTTATTGTTTTCACTCATTCCACTATATGGCGGATTTCCCAAGATTACCAATACCGGCTCATCCTGTTTCACCTTATTGGCAAGCAGGCATTCTTCGGTAATCTCGTGAGTAAAGGGAGTCTCGATCTGGGCAGGCAGATCCTTTTCAAGGGTGTTCGTCAGGTAGAGCTTAAATCTCTCATCATCAGTAAGCTGATAACCCAGTTCATCGAGCAGATAGCTGATTTTCAGATGTCCCACGGTGTAAGGAGCCATCATCAGTTCCAAGGCATAGAAATGTGGGAGAATGTGGTTCTTGATCATTTGTTTGATGCTGCCAGAGCCATACTTGCCTCTGTATTCCTGCACCGCCAGCTTGATGGCTTCCGCAGGGAAGGTAAGAGTACCTGCTGCCGGGTCAAGCAAGGTAACAGCCCTGTCTGCCAGTCCGTCTTTGAGGTTGAAATGAGATTTCAGTATGCTGTGGATGGATTTGACAATGTAGCGCACTACAGGCTCAGGAGTGTAATATACTCCGCGCTTCTCTCTCAGGGTGGGGTCGTATTCCGAGAGGAAGGTCTCGTAGAAATGGATAATAGGGTCGCTGCCTTTGCCCTCTTTGTAATAGGCGCGCAGTATCTTTTTGATGTCTGTCACGCAGAGGATTTCGGCTATATCGTCTATCAGGACTTCCAGTGCTTTGGGCGGTTCGTCATACGATATGAACTTAAATATACTCTTCAACACACCGAGGGTATTGGGGATGTACTTGTAAATTAGCTCACGGTTGAATTCTCCCTCAGATTTTGTGCGGGCTGCAAAGATGCCATAAGTGAGAGTTTGGGCATAGAGATCGGCAAATTGCTCATGGGTCAGCTTATTGATCAGCAGTCGTTTGAATGAGTCATAGAAACCAAGTAGGACTTTCTTGCCCTGCCGCTCTTCGTCTGCCAGTTCGATAGATATAATCTCATCTCGCAGGAAGCGGGTGCGCTTGGCAAGCTCCCTGGCAAGAGACTTAGGGTTATCTATGGCAGGTAATGAAAAGGCAAAGTAACGTTCTAAAAGGTAGCTAAACTGCTCTGCTTGCTCCAACGGAGGAGCTTTGTGCAGATTAATGGCAATGGAGGCTCTCCCAATCATTGCAGAACAAATCAAAAGCCCATGCTGAAATAATCGGAACTCATAGAAGTTGGTCAGGATCAGATTTGGAAAGACTTTCAGATAACGTTTCAATTGCTCTGATGTTTCAATCTGGTCAAGGTGAAAAACGCTGGGAGCTTTGGCTTCAATATACCCGGTTATATGGTTTTTGCCGTCCCATACCCTGAAGTCCGGATTGCCGGCTTCGGTGGCTTTTGGTAGGATTGTAATATCTGGCTTTTTCTTATTCTTTGCTTCAGCATACTGCAATAAGAGTGTTTTAATGTGCTCATAAAAGCTTTCTTCCCGAGCATCGCCCAGATTCAACGTGGCTTGCAGACTAGCTAGGTATTGTTTGAATATTGCTTCCGCCATATTATCTATTCCTTTTAGAGATAGTCACATGCATAATTATAGTCAACTTGATTTATCAATTAATCATATAATTTGCCTGCTCATCTTAGGTCAAGAAAAAAAACTCACCCCCGAACGCAAAGGACCATATCTATTTAAATGCCACATCGGAGGTAATCCATTGCTGCATGAAGATCTAAATAAAAAAGGGGCATGAGCCTTACCGATCCCATCCATTATTGTAGAATGACCTCAGCATTATCACTAACATTCGATATTCAGGGTCGGTTAGATCAAATTATTGGTTCCGTTATCCAATAGAAAAGCCCGGGTTGCCCCGGGCTTCTAATGGTGTAATTTGATACTATTTCATCAACAACATTTTTGATGTTTGGGTCCTATTTGGCGTATCTAATCTGTAGAAGTATACTCCCGAAGAGACTGATCTGCCATTAGCATCTTTGCCGTCCCAAACAATTGAGTGTCTGCCCGACTGAAGGCTCTCATTTAACAGCGTTTTGACTTTCTGTCCACGAACATTGTAAACCTCAAGTTTACACACCATTTCAGATGGCAAGGAGAATGAAAGTGTTGTTGATGGGTTGAATGGGTTTGGAAAGTTTCTTTCCAAAACCGGCACCATTGCTACTATCGAAGATGTATTGCTCCCATTCCCGTAGGGATTTTCAACAGAAGTGTATAGATTTGAGAGTATTGATTCCCGATTTGCTTCAAACTCAAGTAGTGACTTTGGCTTTAACTGGGGGTACATGGCAATAACGGATGCCTTGTCATCTCCCTCCATGAGCATATAAACGTAACCCAAATCAATAACTGCCATTAAAGAATCTAACTCACTTGGGGGATTGCTTATCACATCCTCAAACCAAGCGATAGCCTCTTGATAATTGCCCAGCTTAATATTGCAATGTGTAGTTAGATAATCTATGATCTTGTCAATTTCTCCATTATAATGCAGATTTGGTTCAGATAAGTAGTAATCCTTCAAAGCAAGCTTATCATTCTCAAGGGCATAGATATGCTTTGCACTTGCAGCAGCAAACTTACTGCCCGGAAAATTACTGATTAACTGCTTAAACAAGGAAATCGCAAGAGTTGGGTTTTCATCCAGAGCTGCATCAATAGCGGAGTAAAATACTATTTCGTCGTTGTCTTGGTCAATCCAACTTGGGATACCAGGATCCCATACGGGATCAAGATAATACCCAATCTCACCAGCATCAGGCCCAATGCATTCAGGATAAAATCTACTCTCAGGAGGCATAATCGCTACATCATGTTGGTTCCTGTATCCCCAGAAGTTCAGTCGCATTGGTCTACTGCTTTGCAGGTTTGGACATTGAACTAAATATTTATCAAACGTGAAAGGGTCATAGGAGTTGTCTACTATCATATTCTGCTCTCCGTCGATAAACAGATTAGCAGAATCTACGTATAGAATCTCCTGTAACTCATTATTACCAATGTATGAGTCTTGGTTACCGGGGGTGTTGCCAATCGTTACATTACTCACTCTGTATGCTGTGACGCCTTTGTTGTTGTTGGTAATCATGCAACCGGTAAGATTGCCAATAGAATTATAGAATCTTACTCCAACTCCAGTATTATTCGAAATATCACAGTTCGAAATAGTATAGCTGTATATTCCGTTTGTTTCATAAATACTGATTCCGTTTCCAGAGTTATTGGAGAATGTACTGTTCGCAATTGAATAATCCCTGCAACTTTGCATCTCTATGCCATCGCCAGCTCCACTTACATTTACATTCTCAAGCTGCAGCTGAGGTGTATTATAGATTTTGATTGCAGGCGAGTTCCTAAAGAGACCAGTAACGGTAACCCCGGTGAGGCTCGTTTCATTTGAGTTGGAGATATCAATAGAGCCAGTGATATTGGAGCTGTTGATAGACACGGTAGCATCGCTACTTATAAACTTCGCATTAATGAAAGTAGATCCAATGACGACAATGTCACCATTCAATTTCTTCAGATTACACCTACTGAAGGTTGCGTTGTTAATAGTGTTGTTTGTTTGATTGTCGATATACAATCCATCCCAATATTGGCCATCGACTGACGAAAACACAACATTATTACTAATAACCAGATCACCATAGACAATGATAGAATTACCTTCAACCTGATCATAGGAAGCTGCTATGCCGGTGATTGTGGCATCATCGATGTATAATGAAGCGCCATCTTCAACAATAATTCTAGCGTTTCGATTCTTAGAAAGCATGCTGAGATTTACATCATCCAAAATAGTCAAGCTTCTGCCAGCTGGAACTATTACATCATACTTAACGGTCTGATTGGTCGCCCATACTTCCCCACCTGATGGAACTATATGCTTTAACAGGGGGATATAGTTTACCTTTGTAACGCAAAGGTCAGCATAAGAAAAGCTACAAACAGCATTACCATTTGAATCAGTCACTGTTAGTTCTGATTGTGATGTATTATCATTCCAGAAATGAACCATAGCATTACTAACTGCTAAATTTGTCTCAGCGTTCACAACATGTATTGAGTTGTTTTGGGTGTTAAAGCTCATCACAAACTTTTTTGGTTGCTCAGTCCATATTGGCATCTCCGGATCGCCAAATAGATTGTGTGAGAATGATAGAAATCTGTCTTGATACAACATTTTTGATCCACTCTCCGCGACACCAGCATTGGTACAGTTGTACTGTCCATATGCGTTTTGAACTTGAAACAGAATATTAAGGAACTTGGAGTGAAGCAATTCAGAAGAACCCCAATAACCAACTCTTGTATTACCCAGGAATGCTGGACCTCCTTTTCCTTCAATCAAGGATGTAAATGTTCTGGCCATACAGTATCCTTCGTCATTTAGTCCGTCAAATTCCCAATCATAAGCAGCAACATCACAAGAAATTGAGTAATTAACTGAATATTTTCCGTCAGCATTTAAGTTATCAAAACCATTGCCAGTTTCAAATACGCCATCAGGATGCGTTGTCTCATATATATCAAGACTCCTTACCCAATGTTTGGGATATCCATTAGCTCCAGTAGAAGATACAGCCGCACACGTGACATTACCATGAGCATAAAAAGAGGATATTCCTGTTCCATTATTAATTTGGTTTATAACTTCAGCTCCTGTTGGTGTTCCTAAAGGACCGTATTGAGGACTTTCTACCATGGGAGTAACTTGGAACCCATGACTAGAAAATAGTGTCATTTGCTGCGTAATATAAGAAGAATAGACACCTTGATCAGCGATTGCATAGACAACATTTGTTAAATACGAGTCGTCACCATAACCTGGATTACTTTCGTATGTAATAAGCTTCTCAGTCCAATTCTCAATGAACTGACCACCGTTATTCGAAAGCGAGGGCACAAGTAATCGCCCAACAAATATCTCTCCGACAGTATCTGGCGAATCCATCGGTTCGCCATAATGCTCATCTCCATCTACATTCCAGTTACCAGAAAAATCTGAGAAGTATAAGTCTGCAGGAACTTTGTACGACAAAGGGACAGTGCTACCCGGTGAATAGTTATAAGCAACTCCGTATCTAATTGGACTATTAGTATTATCCCCTACTAGTAAAGCGTATACAAGGCCATGTTGAGAATACTGATCAAATAAATACTGCCTAATTGCTCCAGCATAATCATCTATTCCTATACCTCCTGGAATCACTTGGTCCCCGTTAGGGTACTGCGCGATAATTTCTTCTATAGACTTGGTGTAAATGTGAAGACCTTTAGCAGCTTTCCATGATACAAAGTCGCTAAAGTAAGGTATCAACTCTGCTGGGGCAACAATCACATAATCAGCTTCTGTCGGGAGTAAGCCAATTGATGGCGGCGGTGAATAATACAACTGAATATCTTCGGGGTTATCAACGATACTGCTGAGAAGTGAATTGTATTTTTCTTGTAGATAACTTGTTCTTTTCGCAGGATATACTGCAATCTGTGAGGACGCTTTGAATGAGAGATTAAAACCTATTGAAGAGTTTAATACTATCTGCTTCGATTGTGGCAGATACTGAAGAGGATATATTGCTATTGTAGCAATTCGTGCATTCCCATCGAAGTACCCATAATTTATAACTTCCGCTGATGTTGGTGGGTAAACTGACATAGTGTAGTAAGTACTATCTGGCTCTATAAATGGTCCCGGTTGCCAATTTTCTGAAGTAGGTATTTGCGGTTGCACAGGGATTAAGTCATACGTATTTGAAAGGGTTTGAGTATTGGAAACAATTGATATGTTATCAATATCCATTCCAGGTGGAATAATAAAGTTTAACAGCTTAACAGGCACCTGTGGAGCGCCAACTACTCTAGTGCTTTCTAAACCATTCATCCTAACTGTGTCATACCCTCTTTCTCCTATCGAGAATTGTAGATCTGACGTCCCAAAACTACCACTGTAGCTTACCGCCATTGCTGGAACAAACAATATGCAGACTGCGACAACAAAAAACATGTGTTTCATCTTTCCTCCTTGTTATTTAGTAACACAGTGTTACTTTTTTGAATAGAATATATTTATCAGATACTGATAGTTTGATTAGATAGACTCCTGAAGGAAGTTTTCTCCCCAAACTATCCTTCCCATTCCAGATTTCATTGTAGTGTCCTGCCCCCCGATAACCCTCACTAATACTAGTAACTAACTGTCCCCTTAGGTTATAAATCGATAGCAAAATCCTACCTGGTTCTCGAAGTTCATAGGAAAGCATAGATGTGTTACTAAAGGGGTTCGGTGAGACAGATAAATTTATTGACTGAAGCTGGACTACATCGTCTGTCGAATTTGGATTATAGTGCGTTGTTACGATGTTGAAAACCACGCTGTTGTTTTCTCTATTAGTTACCAGAATTTCAATACTACCGTCATTGTTTACATCCCCAAGTGAGTATCCAAACATGCAATTACTTATTGGATTTGGAGTATAAGCAAATCGATAATTGTTGATGTACGAACCTCCAGAGTAATAAGAAGATAAGTTATATTCCATTAAATTGGGATTAACATCTGCTTTAGTGTTTACAACAAAAGTGGAATCATTAGAAACAACGTAATACACTGGAAATGAATCTTCTAATGGTAAATTCAAACTTTCAAAACCTCCTGGGAGATCGCTACTACCGTATAACACATTGTTTAATGAGTTCTTCACAACTAAATCGTCAAAGCCATCCTGATTGGAATCTCCATCCATAAACATAATTATCCAAGTGTTATCATGATCAAACACATAAGATGCATCTACTTGATTGTCAAAATTATACCCTCCTAAAAATATCTTGACTATTTGGTTCTGAGTGTCCGAACTCCCTGTGAAAAGCGATATTGTAGCAAGGTCACTGAACCCATCACCATTTATATCTCCAACTGCAAACTCAGCACCAAATTCTTCAGACAAAATTCCATTGTAATGCCAATCACATGAGGTATTTATATCTGATCCGCCAAAAAAAACGTTTACCTGGCCATAATGGCTTAGATTTGCATGAAGAGAAGATACCACCAAGTCATTAAACCCATCACCATTGAAATCGCCAGAAACATCAATTCTGTCTCCGAACTGTAGTCCAAAAGAAATAACACCATAATCCATTCCATCAAATACTAGGTCTGGAATTGTATCAAAGCCTGGTCCTCCATAATAAACAAGAACTCTGCCCCAATTTTCGTAACCATATTGAGGTTCAGAAATCACTAAATCGCAATATCCATCACCATTTAGATCACCATTATAGGATATAGCTGATCCAAAAGCATGATATGGTCCCGGATATGAAGGATCAGGGATGATGTAATCGGGGTCGGTATTTACAGTGCTTCCTCCCAGATAGATGTATACATCTCTACGTCCATTTCCACTTCCAAGAGGCTGACCAGCCAACACAATATCATTGTATCCATCACCATTTATATCTCCGCTGCCTTTAATATTTACACCCCAGCTATTTGTATCACTAACAAAGGGAGATTCAATAGAGGCCAATAATTGCATTGGAGTTTGCGAAAAAACGGACCCTGCGAAACTGCAAAAGACCAAAAAAATTACTATTTTCAGCATAATCACTCCAATGTACGTTGTTCTATTTTTTTAATACCATAAGGGTACACTCATACTCCAATAATCGTAATATTTAACTAAGTCCAGTGCCACATGGCAGACCTCATCCATCTATTAAAAATAAAATAACCCAAAGCCAAGAAAAAGCAAATAAAAAAAGCAATTTCCAAATTCTGTCGCATCCTTATGCATCCGTATTTGTGTTAATACAGGGTAGTTCTTGCACTGACTAGAGTATCCGCTAACAACGCAAGGAGACACAATGGAAGCTAACTTACTGGAACGCATGAAAGAACAACTGCTGAGGCATAAGGGTTTGACGCTGAAGCCATACCGCTGCACAGCAGGCAAATTGACCATCGAAGTTGGTCGCAATCTCGATGATTTTGACATCTCCCGGAGGGAAGCTTATGTCCTCTTAGAAGTCGATATTTTCCAGTATGAGAGGCAGATTTTGGCTGAGATTCCAAAAATCTATCTTCAGCTTGATGATGCCCGCAAGTCGGTGCTCCTCAACATGTGCTTCAATCTCGGTATCGGTGGACTCCTTGAATTCAACAACACCTTGGCTTTCATTGCTGCCGGAGACTGGGAACGGGCAGCCAATGGCATGCTTGCTTCCAAGTGGGCGAAACAGGTTGGTCGCAGAGCGATTGAACTATCTGAACTTATGAGGAAAGGCAAGTGATACCGATTCCGGTAGAGATTGATGCCATGCTCGCTATACTCAATCTTCCTAAGGAGATGGGTGATAACGGCATCTTCAAAGAGCATAAAGCTATCGTCATGGAGACGCTCAGAACCATCGTATTACAGGAGCATTACAATCATGCCTCTCTGGATGATCTGCCGGAGGAAGAGCCCTTCCTGATCTCTTTTCGTTTTGGGTTCTGTTTCCTGATGCTGCACAGTACTTGTGAGTTTCTCAATTTGAAGACCCTGGGGGAGGGAATAGTCAAGACCGTAGGATTAGACCAGTCTGCTACCGCACTGCTCACAGGGAGCGAAATAGACGCATTCAAAGCTAACCTTGAGCTAAGAGCACTGACCGGACTTCGTGACTATCTCAATCCTTCAGGTTTGCAGAGGTTGGATGAGCTGAAACCCAGACCTCCGAGAGTGATCCGGGTGGGAGTGATCTGATGTCGGATAGCTTTACCACACCGAATGAGCTGATGCGAGAGATCTACCTGGCTATCTATGCTGCCTTGGAGAGCCGACTGCATCTGATCGGTTCTGTGATCGATGCCGAGTCCCGTAAAGAGATACTGGCACAACAGATTTACGATAAGGGTGACTTCTATGGCAATACGGGTTATCTGGTTGAGACCAGTCCTGATGCCATGATCCTGAGAGTAGGCTCCAATGTGCGTCACGAGCCTTTCGTATTGGGTGGCAAAGTGCCTTCCTGGACTCCGATCGCTCCACTAATAGCCTGGGTCGAACGCAAGCACCTGTCTTGGACTGATAAAGAGACAGGCAAGCTGTTGGCCGTAGCCGAGATCGCTTATCTCATCCGGGGCAAGATCAAGCGGGAAGGCATCGCTGCCCGTAACGTATTCGCTGAGGTTATTGCTAACCGGGAGCAGTGGATATATCAACAACTGAGTTCTATTGAGGTGAGTCTATGACCGCACATGAGAAGTTTATCGCAGAGAGAGACAGGATAGTTAATGCTCTCACGTTTTCCGATGTCCCTACCATCCAGTTCAACAAGGATGCCATTCCCAAGCAGTTACCCTGTGCCATCGTGATCCTGGACTCAGAGACAGGCAAGAATGGCACTGTTCGCCAGTTTGTGAGTACTGATCTGGCATGGACTGTCTTCCTGATCGTCAATGCTCAGAATGTGGATGATCCGGACTCCGACTTGTATCAACTCAAAGAGAAGTTCCGCTCTTTCTATCTGAAACTGATGAACCGGGACTTGCCCAGTGTGGAGTATTACACCAGCCGCATTGATGGCACCAGACTGGTCAGGATCGCCAAGATCGATCTGCTCAAAGCTGGAGCAGGAGCCTCGGCATGAGAGTAATGCGACTGGGTGGATATAACCTGGCAATCAGTTCTGCTGCTGAACTCCTGGAGACCAAGTACAAGCCTGAGCCGATTGACTTATCCAAGTGCAGCCGGGTCGGTAAGCAACTGATCTCCAAGGCAGCCGAGACTAAGAAAGTAGTCTCTCAGCCCTACTCTATGAGCAATCTGCTCAATCTCCTGGATACCGATGAGTATCACTCCGGTTGTGTGGTTGCTTTGTCTATGGCAACTGTGATGGAGTTCGACTGCAAAAACAGCGAGGTCAAGTCCTGGATGGAAGCTGCCGAGTTCCCTGCCTGTGAAGACCAGACCACCATTTTGGCAGAGATGATCAAGTTCTATCTGGCCTGTGGTAATGGCTTCCTGATCAAGATGCGTAACGCTCAGGGTCAGTGGATGGGACTGGAGAGAATACTGCCCAGTGAAGTACAGATCGTAGAGAACTATGACGAGTTCGGCTTCTTTCGCCCTAACTACATCCAAGTGAAGAACAACCAGAAGAAGGACTTTGCTTATGCCGATATCATCCACATCAAGAAGAGTACTCATAAGAGCAATGCCTGGGGCCTGGGCTGCTTACCCATAGCCATCAATGTCGAGATACTCTCTGAGATCAAGACCTTCGACTACAACAACTTCAAGAACGGTCTCATGATCGACTATTTCGTAATCGTAGAAGGTGGAACGCTCAGAGACGGCACAGTAACAGATGAGCAGGGCAATGAAGTGTTAACCGATGCTTATACCGAGATCGAGAAGGCACTCACCGAAGTGAAAGGCAATGCCAAGAGCCACTCCACAGTGCTGATCGAAAGCGAGAGCCGGGATGTGAAGATACGTCTTGAACCACTACGTCAGCAAGACAGAGAGGGTGGCTTCATCACCCTTAAGAAAGACTTACGAGAAGGTATCTTCGCCTATCACCGGGTCCCCGCAAGGATCGTCTCTCAGCTTATCCCAGGGCAGCTTGGTGGCGATAACAAGAGCGATATGCTTATGTTCTACCACTTCGTAGTTAAACCGCTGCAGAATCGCCTCGCACTCACCCTGGCAATAGAGTTCAACTTTGAGTTCGGATGGAAAGTAAGTCCGGACGACTTCAACTTCGGCAATCTAACCGAGAAGCTCCAGTCTGCAGATGAGCAACTCTTTATGCAGAATCGTAACCTATAACAGAAGTCCTAATATGCAAGATTTCAAACAGCAAATCAGCAATCAACAACCTATCACTAACCCTAAGGAGGTACAGTGAATATCTTCGGAACTAAGAGCAGGATCGTCAAGAAGGGCGAACTGCGCAATGTGGAAGTCGAGTTAGTCTCGCTCCTCTTTGACGAGATGAACCCGGCTAACCAGAAAGGCTTTGTGGTCAAGAATGCCAGTGGCAAGAGCTTTGAACACAAGATCAACTCCACCAAGTTCAAGAGTGAAACGAGTGGCACTCAAGGGCGGCTTTACGTCACTCTGATGGAGCCCAACATCCACGATTCCCAGGGTGACTATTACACCCGGGAAGAGATTCAGAAGTCCTGTGATCACTTCGCCAAGCACGGCTTAGTCGGAAAGTGCGATGTGAACCACAACATGCAGCCGGTTCCTGAGTTTACCGTAGTGGAGAACTACATCCTCAAGAACTCTGATCGGGAGCATTTTCCCGATGCTAAAGTCGGCTCCTGGGTGCAAGTTCTCAAGTGCGAGAACCTGCAGAGTGAACTCTGGCAGAAGGTAGAGAAAGGCGAGTTCAATGGTGTATCCATCTATGGCAGAGCTGATGACTACAGTGGTACCGAAGCCAGCCTTGCCGAGATCAAGAACGAGCTGGGCAGCCTGCGTAAGGTAGCGGAACTGAACAACAACAGTGAGATGCAGAAAGGCATCACTGCCATCACAGAGCGCATCACTGAACTCGAGAAGAACAGTGGCACGGTAATCGTCTCCGAAGCCATCAAAAGCATCGAGAAGAGCCTAAAAGACCTCTCAGTCACCATGACCAGAGCGATCTCGAAGAGCATTCCCGGTGAGCCAGATGGCAATCAGATGAATGCTGACAAAGAGGTCATGATCGATGGTAACAAGATCGTGGTCAAGGCAAGCCACCGGGAGATCTACAAAGGCATCTCCGATGTCGATTCCGGCAAAGCCATGAACATCCTCAATGCCAACACGACCTCTCTGTTTATCGATGAGGTCATAGGCAGTCAGCCCGGTGATACCCTCTCCGATATCTCGATTATTCCGCTGCTCAAGGATGAGAAGATCGATGCCGGACTGATCGATGACATTGTATTCAAGAACAGCCTGGATGGTGCACTGACGGCTCAGAACGTAACCACTGCTGATCTATCTGTCCCTACAGGTATCCTCAATGCCGAGTTTACCTTAGGCAGAGATGTAGTCGAGTTCTATAAGGACAAGTACGGTGAGGATGCCTTCGGTGCTTATGTAGAGAACCACATCGCCAAGAAGACTGAGAAGGCTATCCGTCTGCTACTCTTCAAAGGTGACAGAGTATCTGCCACTGCCAAGCTGAAGGGACTGGATGGAGTGATCAAGCTGGCTACCACAGCTACCGATGTCACCAACCTCTCCAAGACCACCTACAATGACTGGGCGAAACGCTTCGAAGCAGCTCTCTTGGCATTCTCGGATGAGATGTTAGAAGAGCAGGAGAACTTCAAGTTCTACGTATCCCAGAAAGACCTGATCCGCATCAGAGCCGAACTTGCCAAGCGTGAGACAGGGGCCGGAGACCGTCTGCTGCTGGAAGGTGGCAACGTATCCTTTGCCGGCATCCCCGTAAAGCCACGTCTCATGACTGATGACTACATCATCGGTGGACTGCCCAAGTTCATCATCATCGGATACAGAACCGATGCCGAACTCAAAGTCGAACATCATGGCGCGGACTGGAAGTATCACTGGTACATCCGTATCCGTCCCGGCATCACCTACATCTCCGGCTTCGTGAAAGTGTTCAAACTAACCACCTAAGCAATAACCAACAAGATAAGGAGTATCAATGGACTTCATCATTGCCAATCAAGCCTTCATCTTAGGGCTTATCACCACCCTGATCGTCTGGATCATCTTCCGTGCAACGGGTAAGACCTTGGATAAGACCAAGATCAACTCCGCTCTGGCGATCATCCTCGATATCATCCAGGATATCAAGATCAACCCTGCCACTAAGGACCTCGACGACTATGCCAAGAAGCAATTGGCAGTTGAGCGTGCTACCAAGAGCCTCCCCTCCAATCAGACCAATCTGGTCATGAAGGTCTTTGGTACGATCGGGGGAGCAGTGGAATACGTCTTCCACAACCGCAAGTGGTTGTTCAGCATCGGTAAAGCCATCAAGGGAGTATTTTAGATGCCACCCACTCCAATATCCCAACCCACTTATCCGGCTCCCATGGTGGAAGGCGATATGCTCTTTTCTGCCCTGATGGATGTCATGGTGGCAGACGATATCTACTTCGGCATAGGCGCTTATACCGAGACAGATGTTAATACGCTGTATGCCACACAGGGTAGCGTCAAGACCGAACTGACCACCAATTTCGATCTACTGGGAGAGCTGGCTGAGAAGCCCGGTAAAGCCGATTCCAAGATCACCAAGCTCAAGACCCGGAACTATGCCATCCCAGGTAAGCGCACCTCCACAGTCGAACTGACTATCGTGGGTCTGTCCACCAGGCAGAAGAACTTCCTTGAGAGCTCTGCCTTCATGGGTAAGAACACTACCATCGTCGTTACCTCCAAGGGCTTGGATAGAGTGGTGATCTTCAATGGCTTACGCTGGACAGTGGACTGGTCAGGTGAAGCTGACGGTCTGTTTACAGTCGTGATCTCCACCGAGTTCTCCGGAGTCACTTCCAACAAGATCTTCCTACTCAAGGACATCCCGGCAGCAGGGATTTGATGCCACTAACCATTAACCAACAAGGATAAGACATGGATTGCCAATGCAAACCCGAGATCAAACAACGCATCGACAGTGTGCATGAGGAGATCTACGGCAATGGTAACAGCAACAACTCACTGGTAACTCGTATGGCGAGAGTGGAGACGAACATGAAGCTGCTTCTGGGCGTCTCCACTACCCAGTTCTTCATGCTGATCGGCGTTGCCATCAAGATGTTCTTTGGACAATAGAAAAGGAAAATACTAA
>JAUYAR010000172.1 GCA_030693415.1 Candidatus Cloacimonadaceae bacterium
CTTACAAGGAGTTAGTGTTAAGCTGGAAAACTTACGTTTGTTGACTCGCCTGTCCAGAGACTTTCATTTGTTTGACAGCAAAATACACCATGCATTTATAGAGCAGATTGAGAACATCGGAAAACAGCTTGGCGGTTGGATAAAATCACTCAAGGGTTAAAGATGAAGCGCTTTGGATATTTATACGAAAAGATTTATGCTTGGGAAAACTTGCTGCTGGCATACAAGAAAGCGCGCAAAGGTAAGCATGGAGAAGCGACGGATGATTTCTATAACGATTGGGAGCGAAAATTATATGAGATTCAGCAAGCATTGGAAAGTGAGACATTCAGATTTGGCTCTTACCGTCAATTCAAGATATATGAGCCAAAAGAGCGCTTAATCACAGCAGCGCCATTTTGCGATAGGGTAGTCCATCATGCTATATGCAATGTCATCTTGCCAATACTCGATAAACCCTTGATTGTGGACAGCTATGCTTGCAGAATAAACAAAGGACTACACAAGGCGGTGAAACGAGCCTTCTATTTCTATAAGAATACTCAGTTTCATTATAGTCTTGATATCAGCAAATACTACTACTCTATAGACCATGAAATATTAAAAACTCTGTTGAAAAAGAAATTCAAAGACGTTAAGCTATTGAATCTGCTCTTCCTACAGATTGCTACATATAGCGGTGGTGCGGAATACTATCAAGCCTTTGAAGGCGATGATCTGTTTGATATGATCCGAGATCGAGGTCTTCCGATTGGTAATCTGACCAGCCAGTTATGGGCAAACTATTACTTGAGCGGGATTGATCACTTTATCAGAGAAAAGCTGCATTTCACGAACTACGTCCGCTACATGGACGATATGCTTGTTTTTGGCAATGACCGCAGCGAACTGAAACAAGGCAGGGATAAAATTATCTCAGAATTGTCTCGGCTCAGGCTTCACATAAACCCAAAGAAGGACTGTATTCAATCGAACAAGCACGGTGTGGACTTTTTGGGATTCAGGCTATTTGGCAAAAGAATCAAGATCAGGACACAAAACCTTGTGCGGTTTAGACGGAAGCTTGCGTTAAAAAGCAAGAATCCGCATACTGACTTAAAAAAGCTATTACGAAGCTTTAATGGACACTTGGGGTATTTGCTGGGTGGACATACCAAGCGTATATGCAATGAAGTCTTGAGCAAGATAGAGTTCAGGACAGGTAATAAACACTGGAAACTGGTTGTATAAATATGGGTATGAAACATAAACCTGTGCTGCGTGGTGGTTCTTGGAACAACAATGACAACAACTGTCGGGTTGCCAACCGCAACAACAACAATCC
>JAUYAR010000173.1 GCA_030693415.1 Candidatus Cloacimonadaceae bacterium
CACGTCCAATCTACCACCAGAAGGACGATCGGATCGAATCGCATCTATTGATATCTGTTCTCGCGTATGCCATTATGAAGAGTATTTTGTTCGATTTGAACCGAAAAGACTACCGAAAAAGCTGGCTGGGAATCAAAAAAGAACTATCCACAAGCATGCGATCGACCTTGATAGTTACAGATACCGCTGGAAAGAAACATCACCTCAGACAAACTGGAACATTAGACCCTGAAGCAGCCGAAATATTCAGACTCCCACAACATCAACGTCAGTAAACACCAATACTACTCAATTCGAAAGTAGTGCCCAAAATGAAAACCTTCCCGTCTATTTTTCAATTACTTAGGCACTACTTTGCGAAACTTGGGATAAGCGTCTTCTGTTCTTCATCACTTAATTCCAGTCTGCCCAAATGCAACAACACAGTGCTGCGTGGTTCCTTCTCGGTATTGCGGGACTCAATCAACTAATAATAGGTGTGGCTGTTACCGGTACGTGAACTGTGAATGATCTTCTTTCTTATAAACATGAATCCCAGAACACCCAGCCGCTGATGTTGGCAATATATATATATTCCTTGTATAGACCTGATTTTGGATACTATTGAGCTTTTTATTCGGAATACGGACTCTATTTTTCAATAAGTTACGAGCTTATTTAACCATATTTAGGGTTTTTTGTGCGAAACTTTGGTTAGGACTTGAACAATTTGGTGAACAAGTGAACAGGTGAGGGGCGCAGACTCACTCGCTCACCCGTTCACTGATTATATAGTCTGGCTTGGTCTATGAAAAAATCGAATAGGGATTTGCGATGCAGCAGATCGGTGATGCGTTCCGGATGCCATTGGATGCCCAAAACCATTTGCGGTGAGTCATATTCGACGGCTTCGATGACCTCGTCTTCGGCAATGGCGCAGATAGTCAAACCCTTTCCGATATATGCGGGATTCAAGCCTTGATGGTGGTTGGAATTGACGGTGAGGAGACCGGTGTCAAAGATCAGTGGCAGCCACCTGCCGCCGGTGATTTTGACCGGATGATAATTTTCCCCGGTGTGATATTCCGCTGTATCGAGGTGCTGGACGAGTTTACCGCCCAGGGCGATATTCATGAGCTGCATGCCGGCACAGATGCCCAAAATTGGCAAATTCCACTTCAGCGCAGCGTGAAAGAGCAGGGGGTCCGCTTCCGCTCTGCGCGGATCGGCAAGCTCAATCTTTGGATGTGGTGTCTCGCCAAACATCTCAGCGGGATAATCATTACCGCCGATGATGACGAGGGCGTCGATCAGGGAAAGATATTGATGAATACTCTCTGCATCCGTCGTGCAAGGCAACGGGAGCGGCAAAGCGCAGTGGGAAACCACAGCATCGACATACTTGCCGCGGAGATGAAACTGGTGATGTTTGCCGAGTTGCATGTAGTTCATGCTCAAACCGATGACTGGTTTCCGGTTCATTTACAAAAACCTCTTTATTCAATAATGATGACAGCCTGGGGTTGATCGTCTTCAAACTCCAGAATGGGCTCTCCGCTATCTAACAATCTGCCTTCGACCAGCTCGAGTTTTGAGTTTCCCGGCATCGAAACTGTGCAAGTTCCGCTGCCGACCATCGTTCCGATCACGTTTCCACTTTTCATTTCCGCATAATCAAACCATCGTATGTTCTTGGCATTGAATCGGAAAGAATAGTTTTTGTCTCCAAGCGTCAGTTTCAGCATATCTTCCTCACGCCGGCAATTATCCAAGGGAGCTCGGATCTCGACTCTGTCCAAAAATATCTTGCGAATACTCAAAAGCAAGGTCTCCTCATTGCCGCGAATGAAGCGAATCTTGCCTTGGAGGGGGGATAGAATCGCGTTTTCCGGCGGCGTGGGAATGCGTCGTTTGAAGCGGTAGTTCATACTGATGAAAAGATTCCAAACGATTGCAGTTAGAGCAATGATCAGCGCCAAGGTATAGAGTTCGAGGGCAGGAAAGGCATAATTGAGCAGAAACGACGCCCATAATAGGATGATGGCGGGTATCTGACGCACAAACTGTGCGGTCTTGATCTTGCGCAGGATGGAGATATGCGTGAACAGAAACTTGTTTCGCGGTGTGGACATTATACCTCTCTAACCGGTTGTGCCGGATGTTTATGCCGGATAAGGCGATTGAATGATGCTTATTTAGTGGTGCGCGTCCAGGTATCGGTTCTACCAACGATCGAAACGCCGATGTAGCCGCGCAGTTTCAGGTTGTCAATTCCGTCGAATTCCGCTTTGCTGGAATAGGTTTTGCCGGATTTTGGATCATAGATCTTACCGCAGTCATACTTGGCGTTGGCTTTGACGTTCAGACCGGTCAGGACTACCAAGCCCATGAGCGGTCGGGCGCGCAGGCTCGCCTCAGGATTGTCTTTGTCCACTCGGGGGATTCCGGCTGCGTCGTTTGGTACTTTGAGCCAGACGATTCTGCCGGCATAGTTTCCGGCGGTGGTTTTGAAGACCTCGATCTTGCTGGTTTTTTCACCATTATACCAGACGCCGGTGATGTCGTCAGGTTTTTGAGCAAGAAGCGCCAGCGGCATCAGCATGGCGATCGCGATGATCAGGAGAATGGCGGTTTTCATAGATAACTCCTTGTCCTTAATTACGATTATTCATTAAATCAGATGATCCCGCAGCGTTTGTAGATATGCTCCACATGGCGCAGATATCTGTCATAATTGAAGATGTCTTTGATGGTTTCGGTGGTGAGCAGGGAAAGGATGCGTTCGTCTTTGAGCACCTGTTCCAGAAAGGGTTTGCCGTTTTGCCAGCAAAGCATGGCGTTGGTTTGCACAAGGTGGTATGCTTCCTCGCGGGAGATTCCGGTATTGGTGAGTGCCAAAAGCAGCGCCTGGGAAAAGACGAGACCGTTGGTGAGCTCGATATTGGCTTTCATATTTTCAGGATAGACAATGAGGTTTTCGATCAAAGTGATGGCGTGGTTGAGCATATAATGCGCGAGGATGCAGGAATCAGGCAGGATGATACGTTCCACACTGCTGTGCGAGATGTCGCGTTCGTGCCAGAGGGCGTTGTTTTCCATGGCGGCTTGAGCGTTTGACCGCAGGATTCTGGCTAAGCCGCAAAGCTGTTCGCTGACGATGGGATTGCGCTTGTGGGGCATAGCGGAGCTGCCTTTTTGACCGCTGGAAAAGTTTTCTTCCACTTCGAGGACTTCGGTGCGCTGGAGGTGTCTGATCTCGAGAGCAATCTTGTCGATCAAAGAACCGATCAGAGCAAGAATGGAAAGATAATAGGCATGGTTGTCGCGTTGGATCACCTGAGTGGAGATGTTGGCGGGTTTGAGATCGAGATATTTGCAGGCAATCTCTTCCACTTCGGGGCTGAGATGGGCATAATTGCCCACCGCGCCGGAAAACTGACCCACGGAGATGCACTCGATGGCGTCCTTGAGGCGTTCGATGCTTCTCTGGGTTTCGTCATACCAAAGGGCAAACTTCAAGCCGAAGGAAGTCGGTTCTGCGTGGATGCCATGCGATCTGCCCATGCAAAGCGTTCGCCGATGGGCTCGGGCTTTGAGTTTGAGGGTTTCCGAAAGACGGTATAGCTCGGTCAACATCAGCTCTCCCGCTTGCTTGAGCTGCATGGCGGTGGCGGTATCCAGCACGTCCGAAGATGTCATGCCATAGTGAATCCAACGTGCGGGCTCGCCAACGTATTCGGCGACGTTGGTGAGAAAAGCGATGACATCGTGTTTGGTGACCGCTTCGATCTCTTCGATGCGGTCGGAATTGAAATCCGCCTTTTCGGAGATGACTTTCCAATCTTTGGAAGGAACGATGCCCAGTTCGTGCATTGCCTTTGCCGCGGCGAGTTCCACTTCCAGCCAGCATTCATAGCGGTTTTCGATCGTCCAGATGCGTTCCATCTCCGGCAGCGTGTATCGCGGGATCATTCTTTCACCCCGCTTGGAGGGGTCAGGGGATGAGCGTTTTCCTCGAGAAATTGCTGGAGGTTAAAATGTGGTTCGGGACGCGGCAGGGGAACGATTTCCGCCTTGCCGTAGCCGATTCTGTCAAACAGCAACTCGATTGAGGTTTTGGCGTCAAGATTGATGAACACTTTGTCCGGATTACCGTTTGAGAGATAGCTGATAGTGATGCCGCTCTTGGATTCGGGAGCGTTGACTTGCCCGATCCTCAGGTCTTTATCAAAGACGATTTCGACACCGCCGGCGCTGAGCTTTTTGTGCAAAATGATCTCATCGCCATAGACGTTGATGAGCGAATCGAGGGATGCGAAGAAACCCTGGGGATTTTGTTTGTTCAAACTGCCGGAAAGCTTTTCCAGTTGGGGCGCGAAGGGGGATTGGATGCTGATGTATTCTCCCATATAAGCGGAGAGCAGAGGTTTGCTTTGCATTGCCATGGCTCCGCCGTCGATGACGTCGAAACGAACCTCGCTTTTGCTTTTATTCAGCACGAACATTTTGCGCAGGGATAAGCCCATGTAGCTTACCTGCACGATGCCGTCGGAGGAGAAATTCTCCCATTTCAACATTTCGGAACGCAGCCGCTCTTTGTCATTCGCCGGTTTGTTCGCGGCACAGGCTGAAAATAGCAGGGCTGCAAGAATGAGAGATAATAAATGCCTGAAACGCATTACATCTCCTTATGAACTAATGATTTGCGGTTGATCATCCAGATGCCGACGGCGGCGGCGATGATCATCAAAAAGCTGAGGATCTGACCCACGGTCATGAATCCAAAAAGAAAACCGTATTTCTGATAGATATCCAGTACATCCGGCTCGCGCACAAATTCCACCAGGAAACGGAACACCCCGTAGAGACCGATAAAGATCCAAAAGACGATCCCGTCCCGCTTTACCCGTTTCAACAGATAAAAGCTGACCAGAAAGAGAACGATCCCTTCCAAGAACATTTCGTAGAGCTGGGTCGGATGACGTGGAAGAGATCCGGCACCGGGAAAAACCATTCCCCAGGGGACACTTGTGGTCTTGCCCCAAAGCTCGGCATTGATGAAGTTACCCAATCTTCCAAGCCCCAAACCAACCGCCACCAAAGGCACCGCGGCGTCCGCAAGAGCGTGGAAGCTCAGTTTGTTGCGCCAGGTGAAGATCAGTCCGGCGATGATCACACCGAGAGCTCCTCCGTGAAAGGACATTCCTCCTTCCCAGACGGCAAATATCGCCAAAGGATTGCTCAGATAAAAGGGCAGGTTGTAAAATATGACATAGCCGAGCCTGCCACCCAATACCACGCCAAGCATCACGGAAAAGAGCGCGGTTTCGTATTGCTCACGGGTGAGGCTGATGTTTTTAAGCTTGAGCATGCGCTTGTAGAACAAAAAGCCAAGGATGAAACTTAGCACATAGAAAAAGCCGTACCAGCGGATCTGAAGGTGCATGCCAAGCAGGTTGAAACTTGCGATATCAGGGCTGATGTCTGGAAATCTTAGCATCGTGGAAACCTCATTTGGTCATTTCGTGTAGGCGTTTGACGATCAGTTCGACCGCTTCGTCCGCGTGTCCGTCAAATTTCTCCGTCAGCTTGTCATGCTTGGGAGAGAAGATACTCAGCACCTGGGTTGGCGATCCGTTCAAGCCGATGTCCTTTTCGTCCAGACCGAGGTCGGCGGCGTTCCAGACAATCATTTCCAAAGCTTTGGCATTACGTTTTCCACGCAAGGATGGCAGTCGGGGACTGTTGATCTCCTTGACCACGGAAATCACAGCCGGTAGGCGCATTTGGATGCGATCATAGCCGTCTTCCATCAGGCGCTGGAGGATGATCTTGCATCCCTCGACGCTTTCGATACGGCGCACGAAACAGGTCTGCGGTAAATCGAGATGGGCGGCGATGCCGGGTCCTACTTGAGCTGTGTCGCCATCTATGGCTTGTTGGCCGGTTAAGATGAGGTCAAAATTGCCGAGCTTTTTAATCGCGGTGGCAAGGGTCAGGCTTGTCGCCCAGGTGTCCGCTCCGGCAAACTTGCGATCCGAGAGCAGGATCATGTTGTCCGCTCCCAGAGAGATCGCTTCGCGGAGGGTTTCCTCCACCTGTGGGGGTCCCATGCTGATCACAGTGACGCTGCCGCCGTGGGTTTCCTTGAGGCGAACCGCTTCCTCGATGGCGTATGTATCGAAGGGATTGAGGATGCTTTCCACGCCTTCGCGGATGAGGGTGTTGGTCACGGGGTCGATCTTGATCTCGGTGGTATTTGGCACTTGTTTGATGCAGACGATCAGGTTCATAGGTCATCCTTTGTGTGAAAATCCTTGATGCGCTCGACCACATAGTCTTTCTGCTCATCATTGAGCTCCGGATAGATGGGGATTGAGAGCACTTTTTCCGCCATTGCTTCGGAAACGGGGAAATCACCTTTTTTATAGCCCAAAGAGTCAAAACACTCCTGCAGATGCAAGGGCAGGGGATAATAGACGGCGCAGCCGATTCCGCCGTCCTGAAGGTGTTTCATCAATCCGTCCCGGTCTTCGCAGATCAGGGTATATTGATTGTAGATGCTCACGGCTTTGGCATCGATGAAAGGAGTTTTGATCCCGGTGATGTCTTTGAGCCGGGCATTGTAATAATCGGCATTGGCACGGCGGGCTGTGGACCAATCCGCCAACGCGTCCAGTTTGACGGAGAGGATTGCGGCTTGCATAGTATCCAGCCGGCTGTTCAAGCCCACCCATTTGTGAAAGTATTTGGGGCTTTCGCCATGAACGCGGAGCTGGCGAAGCTTTGCGGCAAAATCGTCATCATTGGTCAGACACATTCCGGCATCACCCATGGCACCGAGATTCTTGCTGGGGAAAAATGATAAAGTTCCGATATCCCCGAAAGAGCAGCTCATCTTGTCATCCCAGGTGCAGCCGATGCCTTGGGCGTTGTCCTCGATCACATACAAGCCGTGTTTTTTGGCTATTTCCATGATGCGGGTCATGTCGCAGCTTTGTCCAAAAAGGTGCACGGGCATGATCGCCTTGGTTTTGGGTGTGATAGCGGCTTCGAGCTTGTCCGGATCGAGGTTGAAGGTTTTGGGATCGATATCAGCAAAGCGGGGTATGGCATGATTGCGCCAGATCGAACTGGCGGTGGCAAAGAAGGTGAATGGAGTGGTGATCACTTCATCATTTTCGCCGATGCCCAGAGCCTTGATCGCCAGCACCAAAGCGTCGGTGCCGGAGGCGCAACCGATGGCGTGTTTGATCCCAAGGTATGCTTGCATCTTTTCCTCAAGATCCTTGACGTCCTGACCCATAATATAGTGATGATCGGCAAAGACGCGATCCAGCGCCTCGCGGATCTTCGGCATCAATGGTTCATATTGAGCATGCAGGTCCAGCATGGGGACTTTCATAATTCTCTATTCTCCTGAAATCTTATTTTGCAGTGAGCGCGAGCACACTAATGATGATCGTCAAAAACTGGGAGGTGAGCAAAAAAACGTCCTTGATATCCAACCAGGCATCGCGGTCGGTCTTTTCCGCCACGAAGATGTTGTCTCCGGGATTGATCACCAGCTTTTTTGCAGGTTTGACCCAGTTTTCGCTGGCGGCGCGGATGATGCGTGTGCCGCTGTAGCGGCGGTTGTTTGTGAAACCGCCTGCGGAGGAGATATAGTATTCCCAGTTTTTGCCTTCCACCCAGGGTACCAAGCCGGGACGCCGCACCTGACCGCTCACATAGACCATGTCAAACACTTCCGGCACATAGAGATAATCTCCATCACGCAGGAGCGGATTGCTCTTCTCGCCCTTTGAACCCCAGGCATCGAACACATCCACGTTGTATTTACCTTTGATCTGCCTCATCTTGGAGCGCAGATAGTTATATTCCATCGGTGTCATTTGCGTCATGCTGAGCTCTTTGAGGCGTTCGAATTCCGGATCGGTCTCGAGATTATGAGTCCCACTTATGAGCAACGCGCCTTTCAGGTCTCCGCGCAGGTTCGGTCCCCCGCATTGCAATAAGACGTCATAGAGCGTGGTCTTGTCTCCGATGAGATAATCCCCGGGGGCTTTGACGTTTCCTTCCACCGTGATCTTCCAGGCTCTGCGCTGTTCCGAATCCCGGGAAATGATCACACGGTCAAATGCCTTCAGGGCAAAATCCGCCACCTCCGGCTTGGACGGATAGGCGCTCAGGTCAAGCTTGATGATGTCGAAATCGATCAGATTATCCTTGTAGCGATAAATGTTTATGGTCTTCAGATCGGCACCCGAAATGAAACCTTGCGCCAGAATGAGGATATCGGAGAGGCGGTCTCCGGGTATAAACTCATAATCCCCCGGCAGATAGACACCCCCATGGATGGAAACGGTGCTGAACATCGCCGAAACGGTGATCACGTCTGAATCCCGCAATAGGGGATTGTGTTCAAGCTTGCCGATGCGGAGAAACTTTTGCAAATCATAGACGGTGGTTTTTTCACCGCGGGTGATTTTAACGCTGCGTAGCGCCTGAAAGTTGTCGTAAAGGGAATCTTGCTCCGCCAGTTGTTTTTGCAGGGGATTGATAAACTGTGCCTGATTGGTCTTGGTTTTGGGATTCCGCGTCCGTTCGATGGCATCGGAAAGCCGGTTCAGGGCACTCATCTGATAGACTCCGGGATTTGCAACGAAACCGGTGACACTCACCGAGATCGGGATTTGGGCTTGGATCGGCAGTGTTTGAGCTGCCATCCAAGCTCCCAGCAAAGCGAAAGCCAGCAGTATTAGCAACTTAGTTTTCATAGTATTCGATCATCCTTTGTATGATGTCGTCGAGTTTGTATTTGGGTTCAAAATCGATGTGTTCTTTGATTTTGGAAAGATCCGGCATGCGATTCATCATATCTTCAAAGCCCTCTTCGAAAGCATCTTCATAGCTCATGTATTCGATGCGGGACTTGCTGTCGCACATGGTCTTGACCTTCTTTGCCAGCTCTGCGATCGTGATCGATTCGGTGGTGCCTACATTGAAGATCTCGCCCAGGCAATTACTCGCATTCATCAGCTTGATAAAAGCATCCACGACGTCCGAGACATCTGCGAAACAGCGGGATTGCATACCGTTGCCATAGACGAGGATGGGTTGGTCAAGCAAAGCGGCTTTGATGAATTTGGGCAGCACCATGCCATATTGACCGGTCTGGCGAGGTCCCACGGTGTTGAAACAGCGGACGATCACCACCGGCAGCTTTTTCTCGCGGAAATATGCCAACGCCATAAATTCGTCGATCGCCTTGCTGCAACTGTAGCCCCAACGACTGATGTGCGTGGAGCCAAGCAGGCGGTCATCCTGCTCCTTGAATGGAATCTGCTCGCTCTTTCCATAGATCTCCGAGGTGGAAGTGATCAACACCTTGGCTTTGTGCTTGTTTGCCAGCTCCAGCACGTTGTCCGTGCCCACAATATTGGTCTTGAGCGAGAGCAGCGGATTCTCGATGATATATTTGACGCCCACCGCTGCCGCCAGATGATAGACCTGATCGATCCCCACGAAAAGCTTCTCCATCAATTCACGGTTCAATATCGTGCCGATCGTATAGCGGAACTTGGGATGCTGTTTAAAAGTCTCTATGTTGTCCAGACTGCCGGTGGAAAGATTGTCGATCACATGCACGTGATGATCTTCGTTCAGCAGTCTTTCAGCAAGGTGCGAGCCGATGAATCCGGCTCCGCCTGTAATCAGGATTTTCATATTATCTCCATATTAGGGTACAATTTACAGATTTAGTTATCCGCAAGCGGAGGTTTGGGAACATGATTTGACAAGCAGCTTTTTGTCAATAGAAAAGGGAGACTGTTCAACTATTCCTTCAATGTGCATTGAGAATTACTGCTAATTGGGAATTGAGAGATGAAATTGAGGTGTCCTGAAAAAGGTGGATGGAATATGGAATTACCGACGTCCCCGTCGGTTCTTGCGCGGCAGCCCCATCAGAGGCGATACCAGATAGCTAGGGGTGGAGCGAATGGGAAACCCCGTGACCGATGGAACTGATGGATGGAATATGGAATTACCGACGTCCCCGTCGGTTCCTGCGCGGCAGCCCCATCAGGGGCGACAAGAATACCTAACAACGCCAATACCGGTAATTTTCCTTGATCATCTAACCACTTTTATATTCAAATCCTTAGCAATTCAATTTACATCCTCTCCCGTGAGCATTACGGAGTCAATACGGACTTAGTCCGTAATGAGTCCGTATTGATTCCGTAATGCTAAGGGGGAGCGGGTGAGTGTTTCCTACCAATTCTCGATTCTTAAATTAGCAGTAATTCCCAATTCTTCAGCATACCCCAAAAAGCACTTCTTGACGCTTTTGCCAGCTTCATTTACATGGGGACAAAATGAAAATGTCTTGATTTTATCGGGCATAAACTGGAGACAACGATGTATGAACCGCCCCGCGAATATCAGCCTCCGCAGACTTCTTTTGACCGCACTTCGGTTTGCGAAGCACCGGTAATCGGAGTCTTTGAATGGATCGTGATTCAAGTCCTGATGATGATCCCGCTCGTCAATATCATCGTCCTCATCGTCTGGGCTGTGGACAATTCCGGCAACCCCACCCGCGGCAATTTTGCCAAAGCCTATCTCATTATCATCGCCTTCCAGATCGTGATGATTGCAATATTTCTCGGCACGATGGCAGGCACGATACTCAATTTCGTCAACGAATTGGGGCTGCAATAAGGGCAGATATTGTTTTTCTTTGGGAGAAACGTAAAAACGGGCTAAAATGGCTTTGCATCAAGGCGCGCGTCCATCGACGAGTTCATCTTTTGGCTACGAAAAGCGATTTATTCAAAGAAAGTTGAGGAAATGCAAAGAATTATATTGACAGAATGATGCTTCTCACAATCATGTCCTCTTTATGCGATTTAACATTCCGTGAGCCGATTCCGTTTTGTTTTGGAAATGCCTCAGACCCGAATGTATAAATCCCAAAACAAAGGAGATACTCATGGCCGACAAAAGCTTAGTCTGCAAAGACTGCTCGAAAGAATTCGTCTTCACCGATGGTGAGCAGGAATTCTACAAAGAAAAGGGACTTCAGAACGAACCCCAACGTTGCCCCGATTGCCGCAAAGTCAAAAAACAAGAGTTCAATCGCAACAGATTTCAACGTCGCTACTAAAATAGTATAAAGACTGAACTGTTAAAAGCCGCTGATTTCAGCGGCTTTTTTTGTTTTACGAAACCAGGCAGCGGTTCAGAGCAAAAACTCCCCACTGTAGCTATAGTTTTCCACCCGGCTCACATAAAAAAACATCAGATTCTCAAGCTCCTTCTCAAACACGGCGAGTGGATATTCTTCCGGAAGTCCGGAAGCGAGCTTGTATGCCTCGTCCAACGCCTGTCGATAGAGCTCTGAAGCGTTTTGGTGCTGCTCGTGAACAAAGACGCCAGCCGCAAATGCCTGCTCAATATCCACTTCGATGTGATTGACCGGAACGAAATCCAGATGCCTCCATTCCCCCGTCTTGATATCGAAAATATAGAGCGGCAGGAACTTGTGTCCATGCTCGATGACAAATTTCACTCCGGCGATCAGATAATCCACCTCAGCGACATCGTGGGCATAATGCAGGTTGAGACGCACCCAACCGGGTTTGATCCCAGTGTATCCTGCCACGGTGATCAGGCAACGATAATAATCCGAAATGTTATGACCGATCTTCATCAGATGATGTCCATAGGGTCCGGCACAGGAACATCCCGCACGGGTTTGGATACCAAATAGATCGTTCAGCAAGCGGGTGACGAACTTCGGATGCAGATATTTACCCCGGTGGCAGATGTTGAAGGGCACGATCGGCACTTTCCTATCCGCCTCCTGAGGTCCATAGAAAGAGATGCGGCTCTCTCCTTTGAAGGCGTCCTGGAATCGATGATAATAAAAGTGCTCGATCTCAGAGATTCGTTTCATGCCGGCTTTTTCCTTGATCTGAATCGCCAGCGCCGTGCGGATGGCTTGCATGATTCCCGGCGTGCCCGGTTTTTCCCGCGTTTCGATATCACGAATGTATTCTTCTTTTTCCGGAGAGACATAATCCACAGTGCCGCCTGCAGGAACGGTGGGAGGCAGCTTGGCGGGATAGATGTCTTCGTTGATGATCAGCACTCCGGAGGAACCAGGTCCGCCGATTAGCTTGTGCGGAGAGAAGAATATGGCATCGAAATAGCTTTCCCCGTCATGGTTCATATCGATCTCGACATAGGGAGCGCAGGCGGCGAAATCAAAACAAGCCAAACCTCCATGACGGTGCATGATACGAGCGACTTCATAGACGTCCGTGAGCAGCCCGCTAACGTTTGAGGCGGCGGAAAAGGAGCCGATCTTGAGGCGTTTGGCATATTGAGGATCAGAAACCGTCTTTTCCAGCAGTTCCAGATCGAGATCGTCATTATCGTTGAGCGGCAGTTCGATGATGTCGCACAAAGTCTGACGCCACATGATCTCGTTGGAATGATGCTCATAGGGTCCCACAAAAACAATGGGACGGTGGTTGCGGATATAATTGTGCAGATCCTGATTGCAGAGCACCTTGCCGGGATTGCGTTCCAGACAGCTTTTGAGGAAGGAATTCACTCTTTCGCGCGTGGCGGGAGGCCAGTACACGCCAAGGATTTGCTGCAACTTTGTGATCCCGCCCGTGGTGCCGGATTCCGTGAAGATGATCTTATTCTTGGCGCTGGCATTGAAATGGCGCTTGATGATCTTTTCCGCGTCATGCAGCAGGCGGGTCATCGTCTTGCCGGTAAAATCGTCCTCGGTGTGAGTGTTGGCATAATACTGCAAGATCCGTTGGACATGGCTTTCGATCGTGTTCAGAGCTCTGCCGCTGGCGGTGAAATCCGCATAGACCAAAGTGCGCGTGCCAAAAGGCGTTTCAAAAGGCATGTTTCTGCCGATAACATCCCGGCGCAGCCAGTCGAGTTCGTTGATCAGGTCTTGTGTGCTCATATCTTTCATCCCAATTACTTAGCTTATAGATTCATTATGTAAAAAAGTGTAAATGCTGTCAACTGTGTCTTACGGGGTTAGTTCCACCCGTGCAAATTCAATGCGCGTCAAACCAGCTTGCTCCATGCGAGATATCCGTCTTGATCTCTACTATGTTTCGATGCTCTTGCGGCAGTGCGTTTTCCATGCAATCGCGGATCAGCGCGGTTGCTCTTTCAACGCTGTCTTTGTGAACTTCAAAGACCAATTCGTCATGCACTTGCATGATCATGCGGATGCGATCGTCGGCTTTGATCAGGGCATGGATATCTAACATGGCGATTTTGATCAGATCGGCGGCGCTGCCTTGGATCGGCATGTTTACAGATACGCGTTCCGCCTCGCTTTTGAGCCCTTGGTTGGGGCTGTTGATGTTTCTCAGGTAGAGCCTTCTCCCAAAAAGGGTCTCGCAATACCTTTCACGGCGGGCGTTGGCGATGCAGTTGTTGATGAAAGCCCGGATGGAAGGAAATCGTTCGAAGTAGTTGGTGATCAGTTCCTTCGCCCGATCCTGACTGATGCCCAGCTCGCGCGCCAGTTTCTTTTGCCCCATTCCGTAAAGCAGCCCAAAATTGATTGCCTTGGCTTGCCTGCGTTCCTCGCCACTCACTTCTGCAAGGCTTTTATCCGTAATCAGCGCCGCGGTCTGACGATGGATGTCGATGCCTTTATGAAAAGCGTCGATCAGCACTTCATCGCGGGAAAAAAGCGCTAACAAACGCAGCTCGATCTGAGAATAATCCGCCGCGAGGATCAAAAAGCCCTCTTCCTTCGCCACAAAGGCTTTGCGGATGGCGCGTCCAAGCTCGGTGCGCACCGGAATGTTCTGAAGATTGGGGTTCGAGGAAGAAAGCCTGCCGGTAGAGGCAACGGTCTGGTTAAATGATGAATGGATGCGTCCGGTGGCTGGATTGATCAGCTTTGGCAGGGCGCTCACATAGGTGGATTCGAGCTTGGCGAGCTGGCGGTATTGGATCAAATCATCGGCGATTTGATAGTCCTCAGCAAGGGTTTCCAGCACGCTGCTATCGGTGGAAAATCCGCTCTTGGTCTTCTTCCGCGATGGCAGTTTCTTTTCCTCGAAGAGCAGCTTTGCCAGTTGCTGGGTGGAATTGAGGTTAAACCGGTATCCGGCATAGTCGTAGATCTTTTCCGTCAACAGCTTGATCTCCCGGTTGAGAGTTTTGGAAATCTCATGCAGCATGCCGGTATCGATGCTCACGCCGTTTTCTTCCATCCGCTCTATCACCCTCACCAAAGGAAGCTCAATCTCGTCGTAAAGCTCACGCATATTGCTGTTATCCAGTCTTTTGCGATAGATAGGATAGATGCGGAAAACTACCCAGGCATCCTCCGCGGCATATTTTGCCGCAAAGCGGACATCGACGAGATCGAAGGTCACCTGCTTTTTCCCCGATCCGATCAATGCCGAAATCGGGATCATCGTGTGCCCCAGTTCCTCCATGGCACAGGCATCCAGGGAATATTGATTGGTGCCGGGATCGAGGATATATGCCGCTAATACGGTATCAAAAATAGGGTTATCGATCTCCCAGCCGTGCCGTTTGAGCACGATCATGTCATATTTGAGGTTGTGCCCGACGATCAGCTTGCCCCGCAGTTTTTCTTGCAGGGCTTCGATAACCCCTTTCATATCAAGATTATCGTGCATTTGATGTGCCAGCGGGATATACCAGGCTTCCTCAGTTTTAAAGCAGATCGAGACTCCTACGAGATTGGCAAGCATCGGATCAATGGAATCCGTCTCAGTATCCAGACTGACGATTTCGGCATTAGAGACCTCGTTTAGAAGAGTGGAGAAGTTTGTTTTATCCACCAAAAACGCGTTGAAGGCGTCAGCCGCTTCTTCTTTCTCTATGAGCGGAGGAGGGGTATCACTGCCAAAGATATCCGCCTGCGCCAAAGGAAGTTCCTCTTCTCTCGGCACTTTTGGCGTTTCTATTACCGGCTGCGTTTCCTTTCTGCCATAGCGCGCTTCGATCCTGCGCTTGAGGCTCATCAGCTCATATTGATCAAAGTAATCGATCGCGTCCACCAGTCTGCGTGGGTCAAATCTCAAGGTGTCCGGCGAAGTAATATCGATCGGCACGTCCCGAATGATCGTGGCAAGCCGTTGTGAGAGATAGGCGTTTTTCTGGTTCTCGATCAATTTGCTCTTCACTTTTTCGGGAATCTTGTCCAGATTGGCATAGATATTGTCCAGGCTGCCAAATTCCTTCAACAGGCTCTCCGCGCCTTTGGGACCGATGCCACGCACCCCAGGAATGTTATCCGATGAATCCCCCATGATCGCCAGGTAATCGATAAACTGTTCTGGGTAAACTCCATATTTATTAAAGACTTCCGCGCTGCCGATCTCGATGTTTTTGCTTGGATCGAGCATCTTGACGCGCTCCTCCACGAGTTGAGAAAAATCCTTGTCCGTGGTCACCATCATTACCTCAAAGTCTTTCTTGAAATGCTCCGCAAGCGTGGCAAGCACGTCATCCGCCTCAAATCCGTCCAGCGAAATCTCCGGCATGCCGATGCGGTGAAAGAAATCGTGCACCGGCGCCAATTGCGCGATCAGATCATCCGGCATGGGCGGACGGTTTGCTTTGTAGGCTTTGCTCAATTCGTGCCTGAAAGTAGGCGCCTTGCGGTCAAAGCTGATCAGAAGATATTCCGCCTGCCGGTTTTCGATCAAAGACAAAAAGGAATTGATCACTCCAAAGATAGCGCTGGTGTTTTGTCCCTTGGAATTGGTCAACGGGTTTTTGATGAAAGCAAAGTGCGAACGGTAGAGCAGCGCCGTGCCGTCGATCAGATAGAGGGTTTTGCTCATGGGAAAACTCCCGCGGCGATCTTGTAGTGGCATTTATCCTGCTCGAAGCATTCGCCCACGCTCACCAATAGATGGGGACTCTTTGGCAGTTTGTGTGTGCCTTCGGCAACGCTTTCCACCGCCGCCAGATATTCAAAATCGGTGATTGGGAAAGGCTCGTATTCGACGCCCTTATAGACGAAAGCAAGCATTGCCTGACGTCGCTCCCAGCTTTGCTGGATCAAGAGAGCGCAGCTTTCCGGCTGGATAAAAAGCAGGGATTTGATCTCCCGCGGTGTGAAATCCATGAATTTGCTCTGATGCAGCTTGCGTTCACGATCATAAAAAACCCAAGCGCTTTGATTGGCTGGATGAACCTGCAGCACTTCTTCGATTGAGGATTCACGCAGCTTTTTCCACACGGCATTTTGCTTAAGCACATAATTTTCACTCTGATAATAGGAAATCGATCGGTCTGTGCATTCGACTTCGACGAGATCCAGTTTCTTTGCCAAAGTTCTGTCCGCGTAGGTCATCTGGGCAGGTTCGATGGCATAATGGGCATCGCTGTTCGAGGTTATCAAACGAATCAACGCCCCGCTTTGGACATCCGCTCCGGCGACACAGTATCTGCCATATTTCTTGGAGGTCGCAAGCAGGATCAATTGCTTTTTCATAGATGCACCACCTTCTTTATTTTCAGTTGTTTGGCGATGAAATCCGCTGCCAGCCTGCGATGGCATTTGTCCGCGGTCGGCTCTGAACACAGCAGGCAGATTGGTGCTTGCCAAGCAAGGTAATCGGTTTTGATCAAAGTGCTTATCTTTCTGTCGCGCATAATCTTCTGATAGCTCTTTTGATAGTCAACCCAGTCCACTTGCTTTGCCCGAAAGGAGGAAAGCAAATCTGCCGCCGGTGCCAGCAATGGATAGTAAATATATGTGATTCCCGCAAGCTCGTCCAGAAAATACTCCAAATCCCGAGCTTTGGCAAAGCCGGCAAGTTGTCCGGTGTTATTTAAACGGATGTCCACCAATGTGGCGATGCCGTTGTCCCGCAGGATCTTGAAAAACTCCCTTGCCGTTTTTCCGGCAAAGCCGATGGTATAAATCGCCGTGCTCAATCCTCCATCTCCTCTTTGCGCCAGGCGATGGCTTCATTGCGGATGAAATATGCCTCTCCCAAAAGCTCCGCCTCGCTGGGTTTGCCATCGATCAAATCGAAGATGCTGCCTTCGTCTCGATGCGGGAAAAACTTGTCCAACAGTATCTTATCCAGCTCAATCTGAGTTTGAATCGAGCCGTCTGCAAGGATGTGCTGAACCTCATAGCCCTGCAAAGATAATGCCCTGCCCACCATGATGGCGCGATGACAATCGAAGGGATCTTTTTCAGCGCACAAAAGCGCCGGTATTTTACCCTCGATCAGGCATTTGTCCAGCTCCTCCACTCCACTCTTGAAGATGTGGGATTTGCAAAAAGCACGGTAATTTAACCAACCCGCGGGAGTATAATACTCGCTATCCAGTTGGCGCGCGCCAAAAAACTGACCCATAGATAGATACGCTATGCCTTTGTCCTTCAGGCTCCGCATCAGCAATTCGCGGTTAAATTGCGGATAGCGTGCCGAATAGGGACTGCTGCGCACATCTAACACGATATCGATATCGTACTTCTTCAAAAGTGCCAAAAAGGCATCCGTTTCGTGATTGGAATGACCGATACTAAAGACTTTATCCATGTTCCATATCCTCACCTCTTCATAAATACAACCTCGATTATGCGCGAAAACTGTCAACACATTTCTCTTGACCGATATCGACCCCGTCCGATATTTGCTTTAATGAAGATTTGATCCGGGGGATGAATATGCAAATCACGGTTACTGATCTGCGCGCCAGGCTCTCAGAAGTATTTGGTTTCGACCGGTTTCTGCAAGGACAGGAAGAGATCATTTTGCACCTTTTGGAGGGAAAACACGCCCTCGCAGTCATGCCTACCGGCAGCGGGAAATCTCTCTGCTACCAGCTTCCCGCCCTGATCTTTGCCAATATGAGCATCGTCGTCAGTCCGATGATCTCTTTGATGAAAGACCAGGTGATGCAAATGCAGGCGTTGGGCATTCCCACCGAGATGTATAACAGCTCCATGAACCAAAACCAGCAATCCGAAGTATTGAACAAAATCAAAGCCGGAAAGGTGAAATTGCTCTACGTCGCACCCGAGACGCTGCTCAAAGAACAATTCCTCAAACATCTGGGAGACAGGCGTATAGACCTTGTCGCCATCGACGAAGCACATTGCATTTCGATCTGGGGGCACGACTTTCGTCCCGAATACCGTCAGCTCAAAGATATCCTCAATCGCTTTCCCAAAGCCGTTTGTTTTGCTCTCACCGCCACCGCTACTCCGAAGGTGCGCAAAGACATCTGTGCAGTGATGGACATCCCCGGCGAGCATCAATTTATCCAGTCCTTCAACCGCAAAAACCTGCTTTTGATGGTGGAAAGAAAACAGGACGCCTTCATCAAGCTGCTCAATTTTCTCAAAGCTCACTCCGGCGAAAACGGTCTGATCTATTGTCTAACCCGCAAAAACGTGGATACACTGACCGATAAGCTCCAGAGCGAAGGCTTTTCCGTGCTGCCATACCATGCCGGTTTGTCCGATGAAGAACGCAATCGCAATCAGGAAGCTTTCATCCGCGACGAAATCCGCATCATCGTCGCCACCATCGCTTTCGGGATGGGCATCAACAAATCCAACATCCGCTTCGTAGTGCATTTTGACCTGCCCAAAAACCTGGAAACCTATTACCAGGAAATCGGCAGAAGCGGGCGCGACGGCTTACCGGCAGTCTGCATGATGATGTTTGGCTACAACGACTTGGACATCGTGAAACACATCATCAACCTGTCTCCAGATCCTCAGATGATCAAATCTCAACTGCTGCATCTGAAACCGCTGATCGACTATGCCGAGACCGGAATCTGCCGCCGCATCCCGCTCTTGAATTGGTTTGGCGAACGCTTTGAAGATTCCGATTGCGGTATGTGCGACAACTGCCTCGAAAAGCATAAGCAACGCATCGACGCGCTGATGCAGGCACAAAAGTTTCTCTCTACCATCTTTCGTAGCGGGCAAAGACATCCCGCGAAGCACATTATCGACATCCTGCGCGGCTCCAAAAGCAAGCAGATAACGAGCTTTAAACACGATGCCCTCAGCGTGTATGGCATTGGCAAAGAATGGAAACGCGAACAGTGGTTCGGACTCTTTTACCACCTGAAAAAGCATGGCTTGATCGGCATCGATCCCCAATATGGCTCGCCGATCCTAAACGATGCCTCATGGAAGATCATCAGAGGCGAAACCGAAGTCCTGATCCCAGCTTCCGTGACCGCGTTGCTGCTACAAAAAACCGATCTCGAATGTGACATGGAGCTCTTTGGCATCCTTGCCCAAAAACGTCTTCAGCTCGCGCGCGAACAGGGAATGCCACCCTATATCATCTTCAACGACCGCACTTTACAGGAAATGGCGAGCTATTTTCCCCATAGCACGGATTCCCTGCGCCAGATCTATGGCGTGGGAAGCAAAAAACTTGAAGACTACGGAGATATCTTTCTGCCTCTGATCAAGGACTATTGCGCGCTGAAAAACATCCTCGAAACCGCCAATCCCACGGCGCCCTTCAAAGCGCCTCCCAAAATAAGCAAAAGTGCGCAAATCGCCGATTATCTCGCTTCCGGACACAGCATTTCCCAAGCGATGGTCTTTTTTGACTGCAAACAGGAAAACATCCTCAAACATCTTCAGCTCCATCTCGAAAATGGCGGCAGCGTCGATCCCGCCAAACTTTGGGAGATTTCCCTGCTGGAAGAATCCGACTCACATAGCATCATCGAGGAATTCAACCGCCGCGGCTTGGGATACCTGAACCCTGTCTATCAGGCTCTGGGAGAGAAATATAGCTATCATGAACTGCGCATCCTCCAGCTCTACCTGATCGCGGAAAAGCAGGCTGCCCAAAAAAAAGCCGAAACCGGGTAAGCAAAGCCGGCTTTTCGGATATTTTCCGTTCCATGATTATGGAATTACCGACGTCCCCGTCGGTTCTTGTTCGCGGGATCGGTTACAGAATTGTGGATCGATTACAGAATTGTGGATCGGTTTACAGAATTGTGGATGGTTTAGAGAATTGTGGAT
>JAUYAR010000174.1 GCA_030693415.1 Candidatus Cloacimonadaceae bacterium
ATATTGATTGCTCAATGGCTTCCAATGTGCATGAATCCAAGCTCTGCTTAGGTCGTCCCATTTCTCACTCCTTCTAAGTTTAGATATGAGACAATATAATCAGTATTTATGGCATGTCAATATAAATCTTGTATTATACGGTTTCGTTGGATTCTTCCTCCGCCTTTGCAAATATCTCCACGCTGAGGCGTTTTGCCAGTGCGGGATAGTATTCCTGCACGTAATCCCGGATGCCACTTTCGATATCGCCGTATTTTTCGATGACGGCTTTAGTGAATCCGGCTTTGATACCGATGTGGTTCATTGCCTTGATCGTCACCAGTTCGGGCTCTTCGCCATAGAGGTTCTTGAGGAAAGTGTGCAGTGATTTATCCAGCTTCACTGCGTTGTTCAGGCTCTTGTATTGGGTGTAGGCAAAGTATCCGGCAAGCGCCGTCCCGCCTAAAACCAGCATAGTTTTTACAGCTTTGTTCATTATATCACCTCGCTTATCTAAAATAGGTTAACGCAAACTCTGATGCGCGCAAAGATGTATTACGCGGTAAATGCACCACCGGCAGTAGTGGATCATGCTGCAGCAGGCTGCGGATACTGAAATATCACTACTCTGTTGGCAGCAGGCTCATCCTGCGGATGCTTTGGTAAGTTCCGGCAGTCAGGCGGTAAAGATACACTCCCGCTGAGACCGGTATTCGGTTGTCGTCCTTGCCGTTCCAAGCAGTGCTGTGAGTTCCGGCGATCTGGTTGTTATCCACAAGAGTGCGGACTTTTTGTCCCCGGCTATTGAAGATATCAATGCGGACGGGCAGGTTCTCCTTGAGGTTATAGCTGATGTTGGTGGAGCACTTGAAGGGATTCGGGCTGTTGCCGGTAAGCGCTGTACCGGTGACGGGGGCTACATTGTCGTCGTTTGAGACTACTGATGTGTATGAATAGGTAATGCTGGAAGAAGTGGGATTGGAAAGCACGTAATTCACACGATAGGCGCCCGCAGCCACAGGATCAAGGAAAAAAAATGTTCCCGTGCCTTCTTCCCGCACTTCAGTGCAGTTATTGGGTGAATCAAAAATCAAAGTGCTCACTCTTATGGGGAAGTTGGATTGAAGCGAGAAACTTGATGCAGGCTGTATCACGTTGTATTTCAGATAATCCGCCGCATAGGGCTGGATGGTTTGATTGTTCAGAGCCGGAGATGTGTTTAGCGATGTCATGGTAAAGCTCGGCAGAGCAAGCTGTGCGTAATTGTAAAGTCCTTCTCCCGGCGTAAGGCGATCCAGCGCATTGGCAATGTTCCAATTGCAAAAAATATCAGCAAAGGTTAGATTCGGATAGTGAATCGCTATCTCCTGAATCAGGGAAACGATGCCGTTGGATGGGTTTTCGACCAGACTACGGATCATTCCTGTGGAGTCATAATGTTCCTGCAAGTATGTGAAGAAAAGCATTACTTTGACGTAGTCCGCGAAGGTCTGATTCCAGGCAGTGAGGTTGTTATCGGGAGCGGAGGGGAAACCGGTGATCGGGTCTGGAATTCCATATACGACCATTGCCAGCTCGGCGCATCCTTCGTTTAGCCAGGTTTCTTCGTTTGCATCCTGTCCCCAATGGATCAGATGCGCCAGCTCATGCGCCAGCACCGAAAGCCGGATCGGGGTGACCGGACTGAGCGGATAGCAGGTCATGTAGATCATCTCGCATTCGTTGCTGTGTCCTGGAGGATTCATCTGCTGGGCTTGCGCCTCGGTAACCTGATTATAGGGGCTGAAATATCCGTCGAAGGAAGTTCCTTGGAAAGATCCGAGGGCGGAATAGAATACGATCAGCCGCGGATCGTTATCCAGTTCGTCTGGAATAGGACCAAAGAGACCGATGTCCATCTCGATCGCTCCCTGGGTGGGATCGTTCACGGTGCTGTCCTCCAACCGAAATAATATAGTATCGACATTCCCCTGTGTCATGTGGACGTTCCATTCGCTGTCTGCCACAAATATGTAGCAGTGTTCTCCCACTGCTCTGCAAGTGGCGGAAGTCTGGATCCACAGCGGAGGCATCACAGAGAGGTTCCAGCGCCAAAAGATCTGCGTGTCGCCTACATTGTAGTGGCGGGGAGTGCGTTCTCTGAGAGCTTGATGTTCCGGGGTGTCCTTGTATTGGGCTGCCTGGATACCGAGGTCTCTTTGCAAAGCTCTCCATTCTGGTGGTAAAGTTGCCGCCAGGGGGAGGATGAGTAGCAGTAAGATGGTAATGAGTATGTATTTCATATCTTCTCTCCTTGTAAGTATTTATTTATGAAAATGGGGTGGAGAATTCCGATTCTCCACTGCCGAATCCGATCTGCGCCAAAGGGTGTCTATATCTCCCGACAAATAGATGAAAGCTTTACCGCGGATCAGGACACGGCTGTTCAGGACTTCCACTTCAAAATCTCCTCCGCGCCGGGAAGCCTGATAGCCCTTGAGTATTGTTTTATTCAGCTTTGCCGACCAGTAGGGTGCAAGGTAGGTCTGGGCAGAACCGGTGACGGGATCTTCGTTGATGCCTTCCCAAGGAGCGAAATAGCGGCATACGTAATCAAAATAACCGCTGGATGTGACGGCAATGCCAAAATATGGCAGGTCTTTCATCGCTGCAAGAGCCTCGAAATCAGGTCGCATATCGAGAATGTTCTGCGCATCCGGATAGACAAGGATCAGATTGCGGGAAGCTCCGGCGGATAGAATCTCCATAGGGCAAAGCGGGCTAAGCGCTTGCAGGAGAGCAGCGTCCACTGTGTGCTGCACTGAAGTCTCCAGAGGGAAATCCAGCTCGATCAAGCCTTCTTTCCTGCGGGCAGTGAGCCTTCCCGAAAGGCTCTGGAAGGTGAGCAGGTCAGCATCCTTTTCTCTAAAAGCAAAAAGGCTCTTCGCCGAAGCGAGGGTGGCGTGACCGCAAAGGGAAACCTCAACTTCCGGAGTGAACCAGCGTATCTGGTATTCCCCAGCTCCGATCCTCTGCAGGAAAGCTGTTTCTGAAAAGCCAAATTCCGCAGCCAGAGCGAGCATTTCACCGTCGGAAGGATACTCCTCCACGAGCACAACTGCCGCGGTGTTGCCCGTGTAATAGTTTTCCGAGAAAGCATTTACGAAATAGACGGGGTCTTTCATCCGATTCTCCCTTCCCCTTATGCGCTTATATTAGAAACAATACTATGCCCAACAGGGTATTTATGTCAAGAACTATCTTCCGCCGGAATCCAGAAACAGCGGAATTTTCGATATGTTTCAGGACAAGTTCTGCGCTAAACGTGTGTTGTAGCGCAGCATGTCGATGCTGGGGACGCGATAATTTTCTCCGAGAGTTTCTATCCTCCGCAGGATCGGCGGAGACTGTTCAAGTAAATTCCCTTAAATTTCAATAAATTAGCGTTTCGGAAATCAAGAAAAGTGGGCGAAAGGCATCCTTAGGCAGGGGTTGCCTTGAATTGACAGATCGTCTACGCAGAGAACACTTCAGTAAAAATCAATCATTTTTCGTGGGGAAAAGCCTTATGCTTATAGCCGCGACCATAGGACTGTTTATGGACAATATGTATATTTAAACAAATGATAGAAAATCATTTACAACTTTTGCCTTCTAACTATTGTGGCGCCCAAATTTACCTGAATGAAGGAAGCCAAAAATGAAGAAAAGTGTACATGTCCAGAACCATGT
>JAUYAR010000175.1 GCA_030693415.1 Candidatus Cloacimonadaceae bacterium
ATTAACCGAAGCCCACAGTGAATTATGCCGGTCTCTTACATGAGATACCTGTTTTCTGGAGAGCCGTATGCGGGAAAACCGCACGTACGGTTCGGAGGGAGGGGAGCCAGTAATGGATAACTCCCCTACCCCTATCATGATTATGGATTTACCGACGTCCCCGTCGGTTCGACCTCTCACTCGAGGCAGAAATGAGCAACGAGCGAACACTAATACAGCTTTATAGATGTGTCAGGTTCATCGCAAATGTCGCCGACGGGGACGTCGGCGTTCCATGAGATGTCGAGGCCCCTGCTTTTACGATTTTATGTCTTATCAATACTGATGCTGTATTAATCACTTCACCAACAACATCTTATGCATTGATGACTTTCCGTTCGATTCGATGCGAGTGAAATAGACACCGGAGGACACCATGTTTCCTGCTTGATCATCTCCATTCCAGATTAGCTGATGATTGCCGGATTGCTTGGGCTCATTCAGCAGAATCCTGACCAATTGTCCCTTGAGATTATAGATACTGAGCTTTACCTTCCCGCTTTCCGGGACACGGTAGCATATCGTGGTGGATGGATTGAAAGGATTGGGATAGTTGTATAAACTCAAGCCCGACAGGGATGGCGGAACCACCGGATCGTCATTTGATACCCAAGGCTCGTAGCCGAATTCATAACAGCCCATATCGATCCTGCCATTCCAGACCCTCCAGTTTCCAGCAAGATCTTAGGGCAATAACTCCAGTCCGGTGGTATCAGGTGTGCCGCTATCTATACATGGTGATCCTTGGGCTAAGCGCAGATAATCAGGTTCCCCGGCAGTGGTACCGGCAAACATGGGGTCTGCTGAGGTATTGTTTGAGCCATAGATCAGGGTGTTGCGATGGTCGGGATTATAGATGGCGGAGAATCCGCCACGGATGTTATTGTAATCGAAATCAAGCACCGTGAGGGGTCCCTGGAACCATACCGGAGACATATTGATCTCATAAGGGCAATTCGAATTGACAAAGATATTGTTGCGCATCTGTATGTTTCCGATCACGTTAACCGCGCTAACTGCCCCGAAGTTGTTGTAGAAAGTATTGTTGCTGACCCGATAGTTCCCTGCCACGTTCTTAGCAAAGCCGATAGCTCTTGCGGAATTGGAGCGGATGTTGTCAAACAGGTTGTTGTTCACGCTCACGTCCACGACCGTCTCGGGGTTTGAACCGCTTGAGATGTGGAAAGTAAACTGGTTGTTTTGCACGGAGATATTGCGGAAAGTGCAATTCTCTACCTTGAATGATCCCCAAACCCAGAAATTCATTACCGCCATACTCCAGCTATCGTCACCTGGAGTATCCGGGGAGGTATATGTCGAATGAATATACTCAAAGGTAGAGTTTCTGATAGTTCCGTCGTAAATTTGCACTATTTGCATAGCCGATTCCGGTGTGTTTATGTTTCTCATTACCACCGAATCAATCACGCCGTTAAAAAGTTGATAAAAGAAAATTGCCCCAAGTTTACATACACTCATGTTCTGGATTACAATATCAGTTAATTGCAAATTCGTGTGAGTGTTGGTGTTCAAAATAGCGATTCTATTTGAGGCAACCCCTTCAGCAATGGAAAAGCCGCGGATAATAGTGTTTTTGCATTTTCTAACTCCAATGAATTTGGGCTGTCCAAAGGCACATAAAACATCTGAGTAGATCGTAACCTGATCAGATCCAGCCCCAATGATATTTGTATTTGATTTTACCGGAATGGGGAGGATTTGCTCGTTTTCGCCTTCGATATATGTTCCCGGGAGGAGATGCACCGTTTTAATGTTCAAACTATCGGCAGCGATCCGGTGAACGGCTTTTGTGATCGTCTTCATCGCCTGAGACGGGCTCAATCCCGTGTTGTTATCATTACCTCCGGGGCTCACATAGAGATCGTAGTTCACTTCCACCCGATAACCACGTAGAATATCCACTGTATCCTGGTACTGATCAAAGAGGCTTAGATTACTGTGCCGGTCCACATAAAACGGATCGGACACCGCTACCGTGAATAAATCCAAATTTATCAGAAGATTTGCACGGATATCGAAAATCGCGATATCAACCGGATTCGTTCCATAGTTTTCATAGACAGAACAGCGATTGTTCGCATCAAATACTAATGAAGGAGTGTAGATGCTGGACCCTACGTGCGATACTCCACCACCCTGAGCTACCGCATAATTATGATGAATGTTTACTCCGCTTAGAAAAACAGAACAATCAGTAGTGCTGATTGAATAGAGGCATCGCCACGAAGGAAAACATTGCCTACTTACGTAAGCTGGGATGTTCTTATTTTGTCATAGAGCGGCGCAACCAAGTGGATGATTACCGTGACGAGTTTGATGATATCGAGTCATTTGAGCTGCATGAAAGTC
>JAUYAR010000176.1 GCA_030693415.1 Candidatus Cloacimonadaceae bacterium
TTACTGGCAAGCATTCTATGCCTTAGCTCTTCAGCAGGCAATGTGTCGTTAACATGGATACGGTTCATCTGTACCTCCAGCTATTGTTGTTCTGGAGATACTATAATCATAATTTGGATTTATGCAAGCGAATTAGTATTAGCTTGTGGTTGTCGCTTGATTATCTCATAGATCTGGGAATTATACATGATGATATAAGCTGGGATGCCTTCACTGGCAGCCAACTCATTGCGCCAATCCCGCAAGGCATCATATTGGGCGCGTTCAAGTTCACTCATGCCTTCCAGATCTGGTTTCCCAGTTCTTTCCCGGCGAGCCTGATACTCAATAAAGAATGAGTAGTATATACTGCCCTGACTATTGATAAATTCCTTCTCAATTCTTACTACGCTGTGCTCACGACAAAAGCGGTTGAATTCATGATCGTCGAATTCACCTGTGTCATGGTTGAATTTCACTAAAATCAAGCGATACATAATCTCTCTCTAAAAAATCCCGCGGGCAGGGGGAAGAATCCCCCTGCACCCCCACGGGATCGCAGATTCATAGCTTTGTCCCTTCGCCCTGAAGCAAGCAAAAGGCAAAAAGGACAAAAAACAAAAATCAAGGGGAAACCCTGACGCAGCGAAAGCCTAAACTGCCGTTGTAGCTGTTAGTAGCATCGTTGTAGCTCCGATGGGAAACGGTGCAGTAGTTGGCACTGTTGAACCAGCTACCGCCGCGTAACACACGGTGAGACCCGCTACTTGCTCCCGTAGGATTATTTTGTGAACCACTTTGATAGCTGCCGTAAATGTCCCAGTTCCACTCCCAAACGTTGCCAGACATATCAAATATGCCCAGTTCATTGGCTGCCTTGGTTCCTACTGTGTGGGTTGTACTGCCGGAATTGGAACTATACCATGCTACCGCATTGATGTCATTGCTACCACTATAGGTGTAATTATTGTTCTGGTTACCGCCCTGCGCCGCAAACTGCCACTCTGCCTCAGTAGGCAATCGATAGCCAGTGGCAGTCCAGCTGCAGCTTACATTGGTGTGGTTGCCACTACTTGTATTCCAACCCGCAGGCCAGGTTGCTGGATTAGTCCCGTAGGTGCTGTAGCTGTAACAAGGTGTAAGCCCTTCCTGCAGGCTCCTTCGGTTGCAGTACTCGATGGCGTTGAACCAGCTCACACAGTAGACAGGATAGTTGCTGCCGACCCCATATTCGGAAGCAGGATTGCTACCCATCACAGCTTGGTAGCCGGCCTGGGTAAGTTCATATTTATCCAGATAAAAGCTGCTGACCGTAACATTCGAAGTACCATTATTGAAAGTGCCTCCGGATACCAAAACAAAACTCGCGGGTATAGTAGGAAGAGATATTGTATAGCTCGCGCTGGCTACGGCACTGTCCCTCATCCCGTTTCTGTAGGCTTTGGCTTTCAATGTTGTCGTCTCTGAAACACGAATAGGAACGGAGTAAATTAGTGATGTCGAGTTTGGGTCGCTGCCGTCTGTAGTGTACTGAATAGTGGTGCCCAGGGTAGAGGTTGTAATGATAATCTCCACAGCACCTTCATAAGCTCCTCCAGCGGGGCTGAAGACAGGCTTGGAAACCTGTTCATCGGGCTCGGTAGGTTTGCTGCAGCCTGCCAAAATGAGTCCTGTGAACAATGCCAATAAAATGAAGCCTCGTATCATAATTGTTTTCATTAAGTAGCTCCTTAACTAAATGTCATGCAATTTGTAGCGCCGGGTCTGACCATGGTATCCTCTATTGACCCGATGATAGCATTAGTATCACCCAGATACCATATTTCCCCGCCGTTGGGGCAAAGAATAGAAAGTGACGGATCGACGGTGTCGTTTACTACCGGGGCTGAGGTTCCGTAGCCGGATAACGCTATCAGTCCGGAAGTAGTGAGGCTGAACAGGATGCCAATCAGCATAGCTGTTTTCATGGGTTCCTCCACATTTTGTTGTTTATTTTGTTAGATAAGAAAGCACAAAGTGCGATAATACCAGATGCATTAAACAACAAAATTGGTCAAGAAAAAAATGGGGGGGGGGTAAGTTATTGAACAGCATTTAATTATATGCATTTTACTTTCATTGAACAGTGGCTTTTTCACAAGAAAACGCTTTTATTCCGGAAATTCATAATATCTGAGTACTCGACCTAAGGTTAAGCAATATCAATGTATGAGTGGTAATGATTCATCGACTATTTAAGAATAGTAGCTTTTTTGCTTATCCTAAAATCTGTCGCATCCTTGTGCATCCGTATTTGTGTTAATACAGGGTAGTAGCTTCCTTGCTCCGGATAGAGTATCCGATACTACTCGCAAGGAGATAAGATGGAAGCCAAGCTACTGGAATGAATAATATGCCAAGATAGAGCCACTTGTTCGCAATTTGAGAGCCAGGCTCTCGGAAAATAGAGCCACTCAATTCGCTGATCAGAGCCACCTTGCCAATTAGCCCCGATATCTGATCATGGATTTATACACCAATCGGTGTAAATACATCCATGG
>JAUYAR010000177.1 GCA_030693415.1 Candidatus Cloacimonadaceae bacterium
GTTCACTCTGCCGACTCTGAACATCCCCATGGGATCAGCTTTAACCATAGTCCATGTTGACTTTGATGACCTGCTCCGGTTCCCAAATCCTCCCGGAGGTTGGACATACACCTATCACAGTTCTGGTTGGCCGGGTCCTTATTGGGGATACCTCATCGATACGCCTGGGAACAAGGTCACCTTTGTCTTTGCCTATAAGAAGGTGATCCAGGCTACCTATCCCAGTCCTGCGACTACCAGATATCAGGGACGCTTCAGAGGAAGGGTATTCCGTTTCTATAATGGGATATGTCCGGTAGTTGCGGAGTATGACGAAAAGACCGACTGGGTGGAAGATATCACTTCCATCGACAATGCCTATAACGAGTTCCTCAGCTTCTTTACCGATAATGGCATAACCAGTAATACTCTCTTCACTGGACTCAGCAGTACCGGCTCTTTGGACGGCAGAAGCTATGGCAGCAGCCAGTACGTCAATCACTGGATCGAAGCCCACTGTCATGGCAATATCTTCCCCAGTCGTATCCAACCCGGCAAGTCCTACGAGACGAGCAAGGAAGAGCAGACAGACAACATCAAGGTTCTGCAGACCATGCTGATGTTCTATAATGCCACTATCTTCACCAACGCTGCCGGACGGATCATTCTCAGGAACAAGGATGCCTATGCCACTACTATTATAGACATAGCCGATGATGACGTTATCTCCTTCATCACCAAGCGTGGCAATCAAGAGAAGCCTGATATCAAGACCATCGATGTCCTGGCAGGTGATACGAATCAGCTACAAGGCATCATCAAAGACTATCTGATCGACTTCTATGACTCCAAGTGGAGCCTGGATACAACAATCGACCAGTTGTCAAAATACAATCTCTCCCTCCAATCTAAGATACGCATCAAGACTAAGGTCTATGCCATTACTGAGTTGGAGAGAGATTACATAAATGACGAATACAAGGTGAAAGCATGGCTGCTATAAAGGGCTTCAGACTGATCAGGCAGACTCCCCAGTCAGTCAATTACTTCTCCTGCTCCAATGGGCAGGTGGAATACAGCCCCAGACGAAAGTACCGTCTGGAGAAGAAGAATGCCTTTGACCCTTCCAAACTCTATCAAAGAGATGAATACAGAGAAGACTCCTTCGACCTGCAGGCAACCCTCAATCCTGATGAGTTTTATACTCTGATGAACTTCATCACCTCTACCGGCAGACTCTATCTGGAGTACACCGCCTACAACGAAATCAAGAGCCAGTTCCCGGTCACAGTCTCTCAGTTCCCCAAGTGTCCGGATGACCTGCATGAGTACCCCGAGAAGGTCAAGTTCTCTCTTGAATCCAGATACATAGGCAGTCCCGGCTATGTCGACTTCGGCATAATCGTCATTGAAGATGATGATGACACAGTCACTTCAAGCTAAGCAGAAACACAGCAAAACAGAAAACCATAAATACATAAATATGGAAAAGCATAAATACAGAGGAGCATAGATGTTCAAATACGGAATCAGCTACTATATAATGGAAGAGGGAGCCCGCAAGCCCCAGTCGGGAGTGGATATCCGTCTAATCCGACCAGGAGCCGACTGGCAGAGTGGTCTCAAACTAAATGAAACGGAAAACTCAGGCTACTACCAGTACTTCATAGAGCATGAAAGCGATTGCGGATTCTATGAGGTCTGGGACAATCGTGGCAATCCCAATGGTAGCTTCAGTGGCAAGACCTGCACTATCGGTAAGCTCGATGCCCGAGGTCTGCAGAACGATTGTATCTTCGGCAATCACATCCTGGATGGAGTGGTAACCGGAAGTAAGATAGCCAATGGAGCAATATCTGCCAACCACCTTGATAACAGCCTGTTTACCCTATCCAAGCTCCAGCACGAGCTTCAGGATCAGGATAAGGGAGTGGGAGAACAGAGCCAGAAAACCCCTGCCAATTGCCATGAAGACCG
>JAUYAR010000178.1 GCA_030693415.1 Candidatus Cloacimonadaceae bacterium
ATTTCTCAGCCTTAGAAGCTCCTCCTTCTCTTTTGGTGTCAAATGAATCCGAATCATATGTACCTCCTTGATACGAAGCCACTTTACCAACAGAGATAGTATTGTCAAGTTATATTATAGATATTTATGCGGTTTTGCTTAACATTGTTTTTTTGTCAAGAAGCAATCAGTCAAGACCTAAAAATTCCGGTTCTTTCCCCTTAGCATTACGGAGTCAATACGGACTTAGTCCGTAATGAGTCCGTATTGATTCCGTAATGCAAAGGGGGAAGGATGTAGCTGCGGGAATGGGGAGCGGGACGCAAATTATGCGTAATTTATTGCTATGTTATGTGATTGGACATTTTAGCGTTTGAAGAGGGGTCAAGCCCAAGCTGATGGGCAATGTGCGAGAGTTTTGCGGATCGACCAGGAATGCCGGGTTTGATGAAGGCTTATTTTCCCGCTGCGTCTTCTTCGTCCATGAGATGGAAAGCGAGTCCGCAGGATATCTGTTGTACCATGGCTGCTCTTGAAGTTCAAATTGCCGCTCTGGATGGGTTTCCAGTGCGGTTTTTAAGCAACTGAGCCGGTATATTTATCTACAAAAATAATCAGATCCAGGTAGTGTTGTTGTAGCGGCGTTTGGGATTGGTGTGGCGGCTGATATGTTTGCCGCTTGGCGGGGCAGTCTTGCCGTCGGAAAAGACTTCTTTCCCTCTGAGCCAGACGGAATCTATCGAGCCGGTGAGCTCGTGTTTGCTGCCGTCCGGAGCCTTGAAAGTAGTGTTGACCTCGGGATCATAGATCATAAAATCGGCATCGGAGCCCACTTCGATCGCGCCCTTGACGGGATAAAGTCCGAGGCGTTTGGCGGCGTTTTCACTGGTCATTTTGATGCAGGTGGCAAGAGGGACTTTGCGGTTTTTCCAAAGCTCGGAGAGCACCCATAGATAGGAATGTCGCATCAGGCTGTGATGCGTTCCCAGAAAAGCTTCCGTGGTTTCGGGAGCAGCGGCTGCCGCGGACACGCTGTTTGATAGCATATAGATCTTGTTTGTGCGGAAGAGCTCAAAGAGCAGCTCCTGGTGTTCTTCGAGATCCGCGCTGAGACCGCTGCCGGGATCGATGCCGCCAAAGACTTTCATCAGGTCGCCGATGCACATGGCAAAAGAGATATCCGAGCGTTTGGAGATGGTGTTGATAAATTCGATGCTTGGATAGGACGCCACGCGAGGAATGTGGATGGGGTTTTCCTGCATACGGCGGAGGATCTTTTTGACTCCGTCCAGTTGCGAAGCAAAATCAAAGCTGCCGTGGTTTTCATAGTCAAAACCCTGAAAGGCAAAGGCGGTGTCGCTTTCGTAGATATCCATAAAGAGATCCATGATCTCCGTAAAGCTGATATCCGGGATGGCGGGATTGGGTGACGGAGTGAGCAGCGCGATGCCGACCACGCCTTTTGCCCAAAGCTCCTGAGCGGTCTCCGCGTGATATGGATAATCGCCGATATCGACGTTTCCCCAAAGCGCCATATCCACATGGGAAGTGCCATTGAGCCGCTGGATGGTGCGCTCCAGATCGTGGAAGTCAAATATGGGAGCGGGACTGAAATAGCTGAGTTCGCAAAGCGTCGTCCAGCCTCCGGCGAGGGCTGATTTGCTCACTTTGGCGATGCTTTTAGCCGGCTCACCGTCGTGGATGATATGGCTGTGAGCGTCGATCCCGCCTGGGAGGAGTATCTTTCCCTTCAGATCGATGATTTCGGGGGATTCCTCGGTGGCAATATCGTCTGCGGAAATCTTGACGATGGTCTCGTCAAAGAGCAGATTCACCCTTTTCAGAGCTGCTGAGGCAGTGGGAAGCGAAGCGTTGATAAATAATTTCATTCTACCCCGTCAATATGCCATGATGTTGATGCCGGCATCCACATAGAGCGTCTCGCCGGTGACGCCCGAAGAAAGATCGGAGAGCAGGTAAAGGGCGGATTTTGCCACTTCCTCCTGCGTGATATTTCGCGAAAGCGGAGAGATTTTTTCGACCCGTTTTTGCATCTGGCTGATCCCGCTGATGGCTGCTGAAGAGAGCGTTCGCAGCGGACCGGCAGAGATGGCGTTGACGCGCACTCCCTTTCCGCCCAAGCTGTAGGCAAGATAGCGGACGCTGGCTTCCAACGCGGCTTTTGCCACTCCCATCACCCCATAGTTTGGCACCACTTTCTGGGAGCCGTAATAACTGAGCGTGATCGCAGAAGAGCCTTCATGCAAAAGGGGTTCGGCTTCGCGCATCAGCGCCACAAGAGAATAGACGCTGATGTCCATCGCGGTGCTGAATCCATAACGTGAGGTGAGATGGAAAGCTTTGTTGAGCTCTGCCGTGGGGGCATAAGCGATGGAATGAACGATGAAATCGATGTTGTCCCACACGCTGCGCACCTGGGCAATCAGCTTTTGGATGTCATAATCTTTGGAGACGTCACATTCAAGGCAGAGCTTGGCATTCAGCTCTTCGGCGATGGGCACGACGCGCTTTGCCAATACCGGACCGGCATAACCGAGGATCAATTCGCAGCCCCTTTCAGCAAGGGCTTTGGCGATGCCGTAGGCGATGGAATGGCTGTTCGCGATACCCAGGATCAGGGCTTTCTTTCCTTTCAGGTTCATTGCTTGTCTCCTTTTTCGATCAATTTCAGATCGGCTTCGACGATCATTAGCATCGCGGGATCGCCAAACGCAGTGAATATGCGCCGCGCTTTCATCAAGAGAGAAATCGCATCAGCGGAACGATTTTGCGCGAAAGCTATCTTTGCCGCCAACCAATGCGCATAGCCCAGGGACTGAAAATCTTCATAAAGATAATCCAGCTCGAGGCTCTTGGCGATGTGTTTGCCGGCGGTGGCAAAAGCTTTTATCGAGTAATGATAATATGCCAGCGCGTAATGAGCACGTGCGGTGTCGTGCGCGAGGATGGGGTTGCTCTTTGCCAGCCGGCGTCCGGTTTTCTTTGCAAGTTTAGCCAGCTCTCGGGCGTCATTGGGGTTGGCTTTGCGCAGCCGTGCATCTGCCTGTAAGCGGTAGCTGAGCGTCTGCAAACGCGCTGATGGGGCTAAAGCTTTGTCGTCCTTTGCCAAAGCCGCGATTCCGGCATAGTCTGCCTGTTTCATCAAAACGTGCAAATCAAGCAAAGTAAAGATGTAGCGCTGTTTCGGATCGATCTTTTCGATGATCCAGATCATGCTTTGACGGATGGAATCATATTCGGCAATGTTGCCCGCGTCAAAATTGATCCTGGCAATGCCGGAAAGAGCGAACATTTCACCTTCGATACCGGCAAAACCGCGAAAATGATTGAGCGCCAGTCGGTAATTGCTCAGCGCGATCTCCTTCCTGCCGGAAAGCTCCTGTTGATTGGCAATGAGCCAGATATTATCGGCATTGCTTTTTGCCTGTGGCTGAGGGGGCTTGCGTAAGCTGGAACAAGCCGCAAGGGCAAAGATGATCAGGATGCAGCAAACAAGCTTAATTCTCATCCGGCATCTCGCTGATTCTGCCTGCGGGAGAAGCCGGCAACGGTGAAGAAGGAGTGATCCCGGATCGCAGCAGGGGGTTGTTGTTCAGCGCTTCCAGGGTCTTTTTGGCGTTATTTAATGTTTCATTGAGGTTATAGAGCAGGGCGTTCATTTCCGGAGTAGAGCTTTGTATGTGTTGCAAGATGCCCAAGGTGGCGTCCAGATTGCGGCTCAGATTGGTGATCGTGCTGCCGAGCGGGGTGAAAAGCTTGTCTCCGCTGGGATCGAGCATCCGGATGAGCAGGCTGTCCGGTTTTTCATAGTTCGGCAGCATCCGGTTGACGGTGATCAGCATCTCATCGACGCGAACCATCTGCTGATCAACGGAAGCGCTGATATCGGCAAGGTTATTTAGCAAACGGAAGACGGTGCCGGCTTCGGGATTTTTGTCCCGGTTCAGATTCGCGGCAAAGAGGTTCATTTGATTCATGATCGTTTCCAAGTGCGTCATCAGGGCTTCGGTTTTTTCGCTGGCATCGGCGATGTTGTTGATCGTTCGCATCAACGCGCCTTTGTCCGCGTTGCCGTCTTTGTTCAGCTCGGAGCTGAGTTGGGCGACGTTTTCAAGGATTTCCGTGATCGTGTCTCCCCTGGTGGGAGCGATGCGTCTGAGCATGGCTTTCCCTTCGGCAAAATCAGTGGACAGGATGATGCTCTCAGCCGGTAGAGGCTCGTTGGAAAGCGCGTTTGAGATATATTCGAGGGAGGTTTTGTTCGTGATCGGATTGGTGGACCTCAGGATCACGGAATCCTTCACCATCAACTTGTGGTATTTTTTCAAGACGCTCAGTTCCAGGCGGATGGTGCCATTGTCCGTCAAATAGTATGATTTAAGACGTCCAATCTCAAATCCTTTGAAGAGCAGGGGTGTTTGCGTAGAGATACCGGTGGCGTTTTCGAGAGTCGAATAATAGATATATTTCCTCTCAAACAGATTTTGCCGCAAGGCGATAAACACCGCGGCGGTGATCAACAGAACAAGTGGAAGTGCGACGAACACATACACTATCTGTTTGGTGTGTTTAATCTTATACTTCATCTATCAGTTTTCTCCAAACTGAGGGGATGATTTTATAGAGTTCAAAATTTGTCAAGCTTTTGCTGTGGGGTCGGGAGAAATGGCTTTACAGAAATCGCTCAGATCGATCACTTCTTTGGCAAAACCGCTGGTAAAATCGTCGTCCGCGCTGGCGATCAGCATCACCATATTTTCCTTCATTTGCGTCAACCCTCGCAGCATCGTGGCGCGCTCGCTCTTGTTTAGCAAATAATAGGGATCGTCGATCATCAGGATCTGCGGCTTTAACAGTATGGTGCGCACGTAGCTGAGCATCTTCAGCGGTGCCGGACGATGCAGCGAAGGGCGCGAACCCAGATCCAGTTTCAGCGAAAAAAGCTCCATCAGGCTCTTCACTTCCCGGTCAAAAACGCTGCTATCCTGATTCGGATTGAACCACCGGTAGGGGAGCAAGAGATTTTCCCGCAGGCTGAGATTGGAAAGCATGATCCCCTCGTTGAATACATGGCCAAAGACCTGAGGGATGGCGCGTCCGGCAAAGTAATCGTCAAAAGCGATCCCGCCGATCCGCAGCGCTCCATCCAATATCGGTTCCAAGCCCACTAACACGCTCAAAATCAAACGTGAAAGATCCTCGCAGGGATCGAAGAGCACCGTGGTTTTCTTCAACTCAAACTTCAGCGAGAAGTCTCTCATCCCGCTTTCGGTGGAAACATGATCAAATTCTATCTGCATCGCTTATCCAAACTGCCAGAACAGCCAGGTGATGATGATGTCCGACACCACGATCAGAAAGATGGAATTGACCACCGTGCGGATCGTTCTTTGCGGCACCTCGGTGGAGGCGTGATGAACGCTGAGCCCCTGATAGCAAGCCGTGATGGAGATGATGAGCCCAAAAACAAAGGGCTTGAGCAGGCTGATGAAGATATTGGAAAACTTCAACACCCCAAGAAACTCTCCCATAAAAAACCCAAAATTGATCGGATTGAAGAGCCGGGTGAAAAGCCAGCCCCCAAGCACCGCGATGATGTTGAAATAGATGGTCAGCACGACCATTGCCGCCACCACGCCGATGATGCGCGAAACCACAAGATAGGAGATCGGCGAGATGGAAAATGACCTCAAAAGCGCGATTTCACGCCGCACGACCATGTTTCCCAATTCCGTCGAGATCGCCGTTCCGCTTCTGGCGATCACCACCAAGGCAGTGAAGATTCCGCTGAGCTCGTTGATCACCACCGTCACCAGGATGTTGTGCACCCAAATGCCCTGACCGAAGGTGCTGAGCAGGTTATAGCCCTGCAGGATGATCAACCCGCCGATCGCCAGAGCCGTGAATCCGATCAGAGGAAGCGCTTCGTATCCGGTGAACAGAATCTGCCGGAGAATCACGTTTCGGTTCACATGTTGGTTGCCGCGGATGCGCAAGCTCTGGAGGATGATTTCAATCAGGAAAGAAAAAAAGTCCAAAACGGACTTCTTTTCTGTAGATGAGCTCATAACTAATGATATTGGGTTATCTTAAAATCAAAGTCTTCTTGGTCGAAGTATATCTGCTCGAATAGTTGACCACTACGTAGTATTTTCCCGCGGGTGTGTAATTGCCGTTGTCACCGGAACGATCCCAATATAAGACAGTGCTTTCTCCGCCGGGACCCCAATAAAGAGTTTTGATGACTACGCCGGTATCGGTTTCGATGTTCACGCCGATATTGGTATTATGAGTCATGCGCACGTCGATTGTCGTAAACTTATCCATCGGATTGGGATTGATCTCGATAACAGCTTGGATCGAGGTCAACTGCGCGGACAAAATCCCCGCGACAAGTAGCAGAACGCCGATTATGAGTAAGCCAATTTTCGTTTTTTTCATTTTAATACTCCTCAAAAAGTAGTGTAATATACTAAAGCAAGATTCATTCCGAATTACCGGAAGAAGATTGCTCCGCCAGAGCGATGGCGCCCAAAACCCCGGCACGGTTGCCATGTGCCGCCTTTCCCAATGCGCAGTTGTGGATATTAAGCTGCGGCAGAAAGGTTTCGACGGTTTCCTTGAGCATTCCGAAATCATACAAAGCCGCGTCCATTGCCCCGCCTCCGAAGATCAGGACATCCGGATCGAGCACGATGATCAGGTTTGCCGCCGCCCGCGCTAAATAGTTCATACCTTCGCTGACGAGTTTGTCGATCACGGGGAAATCGGCTTTGTGGGCGATGATCTTTCTCAGTCCCCAGGGTTTTTGATCTTTCAGCTCCGGTTTTTCAGTGGTCAAACATCGCCAGATGCGGCGTTGCAAACCATCCACGGAAGAATATGCCTCCAGACATCCGCATCTTCCACAGTTGCAAACCGCTCCGTCTATCGCCATGATGATGTGCCCCAATTCCATCGCGAAACCATGGCTGCCGTGGTAGATTTCACCTTCTTGAACGTAGCCGCAACCGATTCCGCTGCCGATGGTGATGCCCACTACCTTTTTGCCGGGATGACGATGAAATGCCTCGCCAAGACACATGAGATTGGCGTCGTTGTCAACAAACACGGATAGCTTGAGCTCAGGAGGGATGAGTTCCCGCGGATCGCGATTGACCCAGAAAGGCAGATTGGGATTGACTCCCACGATTGTTTCGCTTTCCCGGTCGATGGTGCCGGGAGTTCCGATGCCGATGGCGCTGATCTTGTCCAGACCCCATTTTTGGTTCACATCTTCAAGAATGGAGCGGAAAACCTGATGCAGGCAGGAAAGAGAGCGCTCGGCGATGCTGAAACTGCCAAAATGCAGTAAACCCAGTTGACAGTTGCCAATTCCGTATTTGACGCTCGAAGCGCCGATGTCAAAGCCTAAGTAATTCTTCAATTTTTTGCTCTTTTCATAACGTGGGGTGGGTGATGGGAGTCGAACCCACAACGCCCGGAACCACAATCCGGTGCTCTGCCATTGAACTACACCCACCACGTGTCGGCATCTATTAGTTTAATATCTGTGAATGCATGGCACGCCAGAAGGGATTCGAACCCCTGACCCGCAGCTTAGAAGGCTGCTGCTCTATCCTACTGAGCTACTGGCGCACAAAAAAAAACTGGTAGCGGCGCAGGGATTTGAACCCCGGACCTGCGGATTATGATTCCGACGCTCTAACCAGACTGAGCTACACCGCCACAGTTTATTCTGTATCAAAGGAAACAGCCTCGCTGTTTCCTGGATTTAAAAGTGGTAGCGAGGGAAGGACTCGAACCTTCGACCTTCGGGTTATGAGCCCGACGAGCTACCAACTGCTCCACCTCGCGTCAAAGTGAGGACCATTAAAATTTGGGCAGCTTTTCTGTCAAGCAAAAGATTGGAAAGCTTGGGTCTCGGTGGATAATAAAACTCCCTTTCGCATTTTCGCGCTTGACATGGCGGCAATTCCCCAAGATTGTCCACCTGCGAAAAGGACACGCATCATCGGCAAAATCAAAATAACAGGATAGAATATGAAACTCTCATTGTGGTCATGGAACGTAAACGGCTTGCGCGCCGTGCTGAACAAGGACTTCAACGCAGTGCTCAGACGCGAGCAGCCGGACATTATCGGTCTGCAGGAAACCAAGCTGCAGGAACACCAGATCCCTCAAGATATCTTTGAACTGCAAAAATACCACAAATACTGGTCGCATGCCGAGCGCAAAGGTTATTCCGGCACCGCGATACTTTCCCTGCCCAAGCCCATCAAGGTGGAATTTGGACTCGACAACGAAGAATTTGACCGCGAAGGCAGAACTGTGATCTGCGAATACGAGAGTTTCATCCTCTTCAACATCTATTTCCCGAATGGACAGAGAGATGACGAGCGGCTGGACTATAAACTGCGCTTTTATGATCAGTGCCTGAGCGTGATGGAAACAAAGCGAGCCACCGGAAAAATGGTGCTCGTGACCGGAGACTACAACACGGCGCACAAGGAAATCGACCTCGCCAATCCCAAAGAAAACGAGAAGTATTCAGGCTTTTTGCCCATTGAGCGCGCCTGGCTGGACAAAATCGCCTCCCGGGGTTGGGTGGATACCTTCCGCAGGTTCAATGACGAACCGGATCAGTATTCTTGGTGGAGCTACCGAGTCTCTGCCAGAGCGCGAAATATCGGCTGGCGCATCGATTATTTCTTCGTCAACGCAGAACACCAGGACAGGGTCGTATCCGCCGGCATCAGACAGGACATCATGGGTTCGGATCACTGCCCCGTTACGATTGACATCATTTTACCTTAAACACATAGCAGCGATCGAAATACTGATCTCCCCAGCCATAATTTAGCTCATAAGTTCCTTTGCCATACTTGAAATCCAGCACCACAGAAAACTCCCCCCCGTTTTTCCAGTTCAGTTTGACCGGAACGTAGCCCAAAACGTAGCTGCGCTCGGTGAGCATCACCCGTGTTTTGGGATCAGGCAGTTTCAGAGAGGCTTTGAAATCCCCTCGCGATTCCGGCGAAAGATATTCATATTCAAGCACATAGCAATTTTTTTGGGTAAAGCTTATGGGCATGGCACTCTTGAGCTTCACGATCGCCACTCCGAAATTTTGCGTGGAATATAGCTTCGCCCCCATAAGCACCACTCCCACACCAAGGTGCGTATATTCCGGAGTGAGAATGTTTTCACGGTGGCTGGGTGAATTCATCCAACCGGTAACGATATCCTCAGGGCTGTATTTACGGGTCGATATTTCGTGCATGGCAAGGTTTTCTCCCGTTGACGAGGAAAGCAGTTCCGGATAATACTTGTCCTTGCGTCCGCCTACTTCCAAGCCCTCTTTATCCTTGTGATCAAAGAAGTTATGTCTTGCCATATTGTTGCTGTGATGTTTTGCCAAAGCGGCGAGGCCGTCTTCATAGACGAGAGCTTTGAGACCATATTTTAGCCGCTGGACGTTGGTTAGTTCAAAGATGCGTTGCTCAAATTGCTTGACCGGTAAGGTCTTCGCGCCTAATATTGATATCAGTATCCATATCGCGATGCAGGAGAAGATGTATTTTGCCATGTCAGTCCCTTATCCGACGAGCTAAAAATCGAGCTCCAGCTTGACCGAAGTCCCATCGAAACGGAGGTTTAACTTGCTTTTCCGCGCCTCGAAATCATAGAGATGCGCGTCCACATAGGCATCGATCACCGAAAGGGCGGCGGTGATCCCGATCCACCAAATGTCATTGCTGAGCTTGTCTTGATATTCATTTCGCAGGGCACGGTATTGTTGTTGGTAGATGGCGTCCGTGGTCGAATCCACAAGCTTCTGATAGTCTGCCCGCTTGCCGTTGTGATAGATCGCGGAACCGATCAACCAGCTCTGAACTCCGATCACAAGCCCAGCTTTGACATACTTCTCATTATAGACCTGTCCCCCGCCGGGCAGCATCGCGGAATAAAGCATCGCACGGTATGGCTCTTTCGTCTTTTCAGCAAAAAGCCCGCTCCCAGCGCAGAGTAAGAGCAACATGATCAGGCACAATTTCGTTATTTTCATCACAATTTCCTCGGTTCTCACTTTCAGGCTTGGGGATAATTGTCAACGTAATTTTTCCCTTCGCTCTCCATAGCATTACGGAGTCAATACGGACTTAGTCCGTAATGAGTCCGTATTGATTCCGTATTGCTATGGGGGAAGATGTGAGTGGGTGAGCACGATTAAAAAAATGCCTTGCCAAAATATCGGGAGAAAAAATCATGGCTTTCTTAGTATAAATGTTTGAGGATCGAATCGATATGGCTTCAATGTCAGATGTTAGAAATGGAATGATAATCGAGTTCAAGGACGATTTGTATGAAGTGGTTGATTTCCTTCATGTCAAACCGGGAAAGGGCTCCGCGTTCATGCGCACCAAGCTGAAAAACGTCCGCACGGGCAAGGTGTTGGAAAATACCTTCCGTGAAAACGACAATTTCAACGAAGTCCGCGTGGAACGCAACAAGAAAGAATACCTGTATCGTGAAGGCACTTTCTTCATCTTTATGGACTTGGAAAACTACGAGCAGATGCACGTGGACGAAGCTGTGATCGGCGAACGCGAAAAGCTGATGATGGACAACATGGAAGTGATGATCGTTCAGACGCCCAGCGGAGAAATCCTGGACGTGGAGCTGCCGATCAACGTGGTGCAAACCATCGCTGAATGCGAGCCGAACGTCAAAGGCAACACCGCTTCCGGCAGTGGAAAAATCGCCTACACGCATACGGGTCTGAGATTAACCGTGCCCTTCTTCGTCGAGGTCGGCGACAAGATCAAGATCGACACGAGAAACGGCGAATACATAGAACGAGCGAATTAAAGGATAGATTCCACCGCGGTGGGGTCTGAAAGAGGATAAAATGGGAAAAGTAAAAAGCTTTGCCGCCAAACTTGCACACGAAGCCTCCAATGAAGGCAAGGTCATGTGCCCGGTTTGCAAAACCGAAGTGAAAAAGATCAAAGCGGTCATGAACAAAAAGAAAGGAACGGCCGGTTGGTCTCCCCGCTATGAATTTATCAAGGTTTGCAAGTGTAACGAAGCCGACTTTATGGCTGGCAAGACCATCTAAGACAAGGTTATACGTTATTTGCGCAACATAGGCTCGTTCGCCGCGGTGGAGAATCCGCCTCTGCGAACGAGTTTTTTTTATTGACGCCAATCATAGCTTACAATAGATGGTGTCTGAGTTTTATATCAAGCTGCCCGAAGCGGAGCCCTTGTTTTTTCTTTCTTGCATAAGTCAAAACCCTGAAGGGGGAAATCACCGATGAATTCAGGTTACAAGAGATATACTATCCTGATGGCGCTTTGCGCTCTGGCATTTGGTCTTTTTGCGCTCGTGCCGCCGCATCCGAAGTATCATCAGATTCCGGCAAACTATACTGCCACGCGCATTGAACTGCCCGATTTTGCTATCGGGCAAAAAGGGATGCCGCGCCCAAGACAGATACCCAACAACATTCTGGTTCTGAGGGTTCAATTCCCGGATGTCCACTTTCAAGCCGCGGGTGGCTATCCTGATTTTCTGATGCACGACGAAGCTTTTTTTGACCGTTGGATGCTGCATCTCAGCGATTTCTTCGCCGATGCCTCACATAATCAGTATGAACTGAACTACACGCTGCCGCCACAGGTCTTCACCCTGCCGCAAGCGATGGGATATTACGGTGGGGACACCAGCGAAGCCATCGACGCAAGAATCGCGGAACTGGCGAGAGACCTCGTCGATATGGCGGATCCGATCATCGACTTCAGTCAATATGGCGGACTGATCATCTTCCATGCCGGCAGCGGTCAGGAATCCGACATCAGCGGCATCCGCAGAGATCAGATCTGGTCAACCTTCCTCACGCGGAAAAACCTGCAAGCCGCTTTTGACCCTGAAAACAACAACTATCCAGGGCTGGCGACATCCGACGGAGCAATTCTTACGAATATCGTCATCATTCCCGAAAGCGAATTTCAGGATTATTTCCCCACCCAGGGACAGCAGGACGCAGAAGCTTATCTATTCAGCATCTACGGCGTGCTGGCACATCAATTTGGACATCTGATCGGCTTGCCCACCCTCTTTGACAACGATTCCTCAAACGGTCGTTCCCAGGGCATTGGAAACTGGGGTTTGATGGGCACGGGAGTCTGGAACGCCAGCGGCTATGTTCCCGCTCAGGTGAGTGGCTGGTGCAGGGATTTCCTCGGTTGGGAGGATACCATTACCATCGTTGAAGACCGCGAAAACATCACGATCGACCATTTTCTCGATCACGAAAGCGGTAAAAACCGGCTCTATAAGATTCCGATCTCCGAGGACGAATATTTCCTGATCGAAAACCGCCGGCAAAATCCGGACGACAGCATTAATCCCTATAACGGCATGCCCAGCTACACTTTCAAACTGCTCGCGGCGGGCGTCCAGGATTACTATGATAACTATCCCCTGCTGCCATACTTTAACTTCATGGAAAACAGATACATCGGCAGTGAGTGGGATTTCTTTCTACCCGGACTCGGCGGACCACTTCCTTCGGGAATGAACCAACCGGTGGACGGCTCCGGACTGCTGATCTGGCACATTGACGAAAACGTCATCCGCGAGACCTTTACCCTCAATTTCGATAAAAACCGCATCAACGGCAATGCTTTGCACAAGGGAATCGATCTCGAAGAAGCTGATGGCATCCAGCATCTGGACACTTCAGCTTATGATATCTACAAGTGGGGCAGTCCTTACGACACATTCCGCCAGGGCAACAACGCCTATTTCGGCAATCAGACGCATAACGGTCTGCTCTCGCTACCCACTGCCGTAAGTTATTATGGCGGGATACCCTTGGAGATCTATGATATCAGCTCCGCCGGCAATCAGATGAGCTTTTCCGTGAGTTTCGGCTGGAAGCTCGATGCCAATTTCAGCGGCGCCAATCCCATCAACGCTTGCATGGTGGATTTTGACGGAGACGGCAGTGCGGAGATATTTTATCCCATGCCGGATGGCAGCTTGAATATCTGGAAAGACGAGACCATGATGAGCGGCTTTCCCCTTCAGCGTTTGCCAGTCGCGAAACACTACGTCTGGGACGCCACGCATTTCTATATCCCCATGCAAGAGCAGAATATGGTGCGCGTCTATCGGCTTGGAAATGACTCCGGACAATATGTCTTCACCCAAACGGGTTGGGGCTGGGCGAGCCATCCGGTCGATAGCGGATCGCAGCTTTTTATTCCCTTAAACAACGCCCTCAGCGGAAACGGCGCCCTTTACAGATATAACAAAAGCACCGGTACTTCTTCGGTGATCGCCAATTTCAACCAACCGATCGCCACGAATATGATCCTCTTCCGTGAGCAGCTCTATCTTTTGACAAAACCGGTTTCCGGACCGGGCACTTTGTGGCGGTATGACACTGCGGAACAATCTTTGATCCTGCCCGGTGCAATCCTCGATGTGCCTGCCGATTCCACGATTGTGGGCATCTATATGGCACCGATAGTTCCCCCAAGCACGAATGGCGAGCTCATCCTGCAGACACCAAACTCCATCTATCTGTATGACATGAATTTGAATCTGCTGCCGGGCTTTCCCTTTGTGCACGATATGAATGTTTCGGCTCCCCTTTCCTTGTCCGATATAGACAAAAACGGCAGCCTGGACATCCTCCTCGGAGGGGAAAACGGTATCATTGTGTTGGACTATTCCGGCTCGCTGTTCAGTCCGGCACAGCTCAATCGTCCCAGTTCGGTTGATACAGCCATAAATGGCGGTTTGGTCGCTTTTGACCTCGATGGAGATGGCAAAATGGAAATGGCGGGGTCTTTTATCAATAACCGCCTGATGGTGTGGGAAGATAACTTCAAGCCCAAGAACGGTTTCCCAGTTTCTTTTTCGGATCGCAGCCGCAATCTGCCGATGATTGGAAAAGCTTCGGACAATGTCATCTATCTTTGGAGCGCTTCGGACAACGGCAAGATATTCCGCCAACCCTTACCACAAGCACGGATGGAGGATATCGACCCAGGCTGGATCGTCGAATATGGCAATCTTTCCCGCCGCGCCTCGAGAGATCATGGCAGCCTGCCAAATCAGTATCAGACGGACAAGACCTTCGTTCCCGGCGAGCTCTATGTCTTCCCAAATCCACTTAAACCGCTTTATGGTGACAAACTGAGCCTCAACCTCATGACGAACCGGGATGCCGAGGTCGAGATAGAGATATATGACGTGAGCGGGGCTTTGGTCTATCGGCAGAAAGCCTTTGCCAGAGCATATTTGCGCAACCGGGAGATCATCGACATTCCGGAGGCGAAACTTGGAAACGGCGTCTATATCGTCGTCGTTTCCGCAAATAAACAATCCATCCGCACCAAGTTCGCGGTGCAGAAATGATATGGAGAGCGTGCATGATGAAACACTTTAGATTGATCCTGATCCTGAGCCTGCTTTTTGGCTCGGCACTATGTGCCCAGACGCATGAAAACACAGGCTTGTATGGCTACAAATTCCTCAACATCAGCACCAATCCGCTAAGCTTGGCATTGGGCGGACGCGGCATTCATGCCGGAGGAAATCTTGCCGCATTCATCAACCAACCAGCCAGCGCAGCAATCGAAAGCCACCGCAGCGCTGGAATCTCCCATACCGCTTGGTTGGACGACATCAAATATAATAACGTCTTCTATTCCCAATCAGACCGGCTCACGCATTTTGGACTCGCACTGCGCAATCTGGATTACGGCGAGATCGAAAACCGGGACGTAACCGGCAACCTGATCGGCTACTATTCACCTTTGGATATCAGCTTGATGGCGAGCTATGCCTATCGCATGGGTCCCGCGACCTATTTTGGCTTGAACGGCGGAGTCATGTATCAAAAGCTGAATACCGCCTCCAGCTATGGCGTCCATGCCGATCTGGGTATGACCCTTCTGCCTCCGGTGCGGGATAGCAGATTATCCTTTTCGTTTCGGAACCTGGGCACGTCTTCCAAAATGGAAGACGTGGAGACGCGGATGCCGATCACCTTTGAGACAGACCTCAGCAAAGCTTACACATTTGAGAGCGGCAAGCTCATCCTTGAAGCCAGCGCAGTCAAGCCCATCGACGCAGACTGGAAAGGGATCTTCAGCTCGGAACTGGAAATCTATGAGATGATCGCGCTGCGCGGAGCCTACAAATTGAATCACTCGGCGGAAAACTTCAGCACCGGCATCGGAATCAAGCTGCTCGGGTTGCAGATCGATTATGCCTGGGCGCCTTTCACGAAGGGACTGAACGACGTCCACGCCTTCGGAGTATCCTACAATTTCTAAGCTGATGGGTGGAAGGGTGGAAAGGTGGAGCTGCGCCGTTCGAAAGCTTCGCCGCAATGACGGATGTCCCCGGCTGTCGCAAATTAAAGGCTCAGTGTTAGCGGATTTGTCCGCAAGGGAAGTCCGACCCGTGCGCGTATCACATTCCATTGGCGCAGCTCCACCCTTCCACCCTTCCACCCTTCCACCTTTCCACCAAAAATAAGGATTTATCACGCATGAAGAAAATACTCTCGTTAATACTGCCGGCGTTGATGGCTTTGAGCTGTCTGGCGGCTTTGAATATGGAAATCACGCCTGGAGTGCTCTTGTTCAAAACAACGCAGCCGATATCCGTGCGATCGGATCGCACCGGATTGACAGCTTTCGACAGCTATCTTGACCAACTTGGCGCGTCTAACATCATTCCCATCAGCGGGATGCACACCAATCGCTATTATCAGGTCAACATAGCTGTTGATCCGGATTGGACAGCACTTAAAAATGGTCAGTACAGCTTTACCGGCATCGAATACGCGCAGCCAAACTTTCTCAGGAAGATGCACCTGACTCCGAACGATCCGCTCTATCCTCTGCAATTTCACCATATTACATCCAATCCCCAAGCCTGGAACTACAGCACCGGCAGCTCGCTCATCGTGGTGGGTATCGTGGATTCAGGATTGCTATTTGAGCATCCGGATCTAAATGCAAACATCTGGATCAACCAAGGCGAGATACCAAATAACGGCATCGACGATGACGGTAATGGATATATCGACGATTGGTGGGGCTGGGATTTTTCGGATGCACCGGAAATGTCGGACGTCGGCATCGGCGATTTTACCGGTCAGGACAACGACCCCACGGATGAAAACTATCACGGCACCCACGTTGCCGGAATAGTCGGTGCGGTTGGAAACAACGGCATCGGCATCAGCGGAGTGGCATGGAACGTGAAATTGATGGCGATCCGTGCCGGTTTCAGAACCACTCAGGGACAGGGTTATCTGCAGGATGATGACGCCGCAGCGGCAATCATTTATGCTGCGGACAACGGCTGCCACGTCCTCAACCTCAGTTGGGGGGATCCAAACTATTCCGCCATCATTGCCGACGCCTGTCAATATGCCTATGACAAAGGCGTCACAATTGTCGCCTCCGCTGGTAACGATCCGGGACCGATCCTCAGTTATCCTGCAAGACTTTCCACCGTGATTTCCGTCGGAGCGGTGAATAAAACCCGCAACCTGGCAGGTTTTTCCAGCTATGGAGTCGATCTCGAACTCGTCGCTCCCGGAGAGCAGATTCTCAGCACCTACAAACTGGAAGCGGGTGAGCAGTATTTCGAGCAAAGCGGAACTTCGATGTCCTCGCCTTTTGTGGTGGGTGCCGTCGCGCTGCTATTGTCTTTGCATCCGGGTCTCTCACCCGATCAAGTGCGCAGCCGTTTGCTAAACTCCACGGACGACCTCGGCGCCCCGGGCTTTGATCAATTCTACGGTCATGGTCTTTTGAACTCGCGCAAACTCCTTGAAAACACCAATCCTCCTTTGGTGACCATCACCGATCCTCAGGAATTTGACGGAGTTTCGGACAGCTTTGACATCGTGGGAACCGTCCAAACACAGAATTTCTTCCGCTACTCGGTGATGTATTCCACCAAGAATGCTCCTTCGTCGCTGGATTGGATGGACGTGACCAATCACACAAACCTCCCCGTCTATCACACCGCACCCGTCACCAACGGAACCTTGGCGCATTTCTATCTGCCGGAACTGATGCCGGAAGGGAAATACCTGATTCGCATCCAGTATGAAAACATGAACGGCGGAAAATACAACTATTATCGAACCGTGCAATACGATTACAGCGCGCCCTGGCTGGTTCAGAACTCGCTGCAGAACTTCAAACGCTATGACAAACAAAATCTTCGCTACTACATATCCGCCAAGTTCAACGAACCGGTGCGCACCGAACTGAAGATCATCGCTGCCGACGGCTCCATTTTTGACGTCTATGGCATTGCGCAGGACAGCTTGCACGTGTGGGCAGTGCCACCGCAAGTATCACCGGGCAGCATCGACATCAGCGTCAAAGCCACTAACAAAAGCAACCTCAGCATCGTGACTCCGCTCTATCCCGCATTCATGAACATCGTCTATGAATCGGTGCCCAACTATGGATTCCAACATGAAGTGGTCGGCTCCCCCCGCGTGCCTTTGGCAAAAACATTTGACTACAACGGGGATGGCAGCCCCGAATACGTCGCCATGGATCTGCCGATTAGCGGATATGGAAACGTCTTTGCCTTCCAACCTGAGGCTGGAGGACACGTCGTCAAGCACAATTTTAACGATTCATTTTGGCTGCTGGGTGCCGGAAACACAAACAACCTGGGACAGGAACTGCTTACCCTGAGAGCTGACCGGGCGATTTTGCTGGAAACGATTGCCACCCAAACCTATCCCGGCACCGCCATCTGGGAAGAAGGTGCCATCACCGGAGGCATTTTGGCAGATTATTCCGGAGACGGCGTGGACGACATCCTGTTAGTCAAAAACCTGCCCGCAGAACGCGTTATCCAGCTTTACAAACGCTCCGCCGCGGGAGTTATCAGTGCCAAAAACACCCTGCGCAACACCACGTCCACCAATCTGCGCAACACCTTCGTTCCCTCCATCATCGTCAAAAACTTTGATACCGACAACCAACGTGACATCCTCACCGCCGACACCGACGGAGATATCATGATGTTTGAAGTGACAAACGACAATCTTCATGAAATGAGCTGGACGACACGCCTGCCTGTCGGAAACACCTATCAACTCACCAGCGGTGATTATGACGGCAACGGTCGCCAGGATTTTTTCGTGGGCGGATACTATCGCGATATCCTCAATCCCAACCTCAATTTCTGGTATTTTGAAGGCTTCAAATTTGCTTCAAACAACAACTACACGAGCATGGGCTCCATTATGTTCAACGAAGTCCTCTCCCAAAACTCCGTCCAGTCCTTTGATTTGGACAACGACGGCAAGGATGAGATCATTCTGGCAATATCCCCCAACCTCTATGTCCTGAAATACATCAATGGACAATTTAAACCGGTCTTCAGCGAAAACAGCTTTCGCAGCTATACCACCCTCGCCTATAAAGATGCCAACAACCGTGCCTATTTCATTACCAACTATAAGGTTAGCCCAGATTCCATCGCTGCTGTGCAGTGGACTGCGGAAGATCCTTTCACCGGACCCCCGGCACCGGCAAACCTGCTCTGCGTTCCGCTTGATCATCAAAGAGTTAAACTCACTTGGGTGGATAACACTGCAGCTTCTTTCCGCATCTACCGCAAGGACGATCAAAACAATGTCATCTTGATCGACAACGTCCTCGGCAACGTCTATGAGGATAGCGGACTCGTTTCCGGAAAGACCTACCGCTATACCATCACGGCGGTTAACCACTCATTCAGTCCGCCGGAAAGTATCCCGTTGCTGTGGCAAACCGCGATCCCCAATCCCCTGCCAGTGCTTGTCAGCATAGATATCGTCGGCAGCAAGGAATTGCGCCTCATCTTTGATCAGCAGATGTCAAACGACGCGCTCAATCCGGGATGCTATAACCTCGACCACAACATGGGGATACCGCTTTCCGTGAACAGCATTTTCAATCATTACGGTTTGCAGGTTCGTTTCCGTCAAGCCTTCCCGGCGATCACGGAGATGTTTACTCTGGCATTGCGCAATGTGAAAGGCATTACCGGCGTGGCGCTACCCGTCAATAGCTATACTTTTGCCTACGTGGCGGATGTGGAAGCTCCCAAAATATCCGAAGTGAAAGTGCTTCCGGGTGAAAAAAGCGTGCAGATCACATTCAATGAAGAGATTATGCCCGCCGGAGCGATCCATCCCCTGAACTATCAACTGCATCTTCCATCAAACGATCTCCAAAATTCGATCGACACCATTTCCCACAACCAGGACGTCATCATCATCACCCTCAATTCCAAGCTGAAACCGAGCAGTAGCGCATATTATCTCACCGTGCACAACCTCAGCGACCTTTTCGGAAACACGATCTCGCCCCAGCACAACATTGCCCGTTTCGCGCTCACAAACATCAAGAATCTCAAAAACCTCACCGTTTACCCCAATCCCGTGAAGCCTTCGCTCCATCAATCCTGCGCCTTCATCAATTTCCCCGCCGGGAAAAAGGGCAATATCTCAATCTACGACACTTCCGGAGCGTTGGTTTTCAGCAGCGCCATCGGTCCCTTCAACCCGGAGATCAACAACATCACCTGGCGTTGGAACATCTCCAACAACAGCGGACGCAAAGTCTCCTCCGGCATCTATTTCTATGTAGTGGAAATGGATGGAGAGATCGCGCGCGGTAAACTCGCCGTATTACGTTGAGGGATCGGAGATTTTCTTTCACCACAGAGGAGCGGAGGGATCAGGGAGAGTGTGGCGGAGAATCGGTTTTTTAAGCATCTGAATATATCGCTGCTGTCGCCGACGGAGACGTCGGCGTCTCATGATTAATCAACGTGGAGCCTGTATAATCTCAGAGCCACGGATGTTCACTCCCTGTTCGCATAATCTCACCATCTCTTCCAGCGTCTCATCTTGCCACTGTCGGGCTTTGGTCGTGTCCGGGACATCGTTGCAGAGGATGACGAAGGCATAGAGTTTGCCGTCACTTGCAGTAAAATATCCGGCAATATTGCTGATACCGCGCATGGAACCGGTTTTGGCAAATACTTTTTCGCGGGCGGGGCTTTCCACCAAACGTGTTTTGAGGGTTCCGTCGGTGCCGGAGATCGCGAGGGAGGAGAAGAAGTCTTTGAACCATGGCTGTTTCTGGGCAAAGACGAGGAGCTTGCCAAGGTAGCTTGCCTTGAGTAGGTTTTTGCGCGAGAGTCCGCAGCCATCGACCGCGCTGATGGAATTTGAAACAACTCCGGTGGTGGCGGCGAAGCTTCTGATCTTATCCTGAGTGCTTGCAATGCCGCCACTTAGCTGGACGTAGAGCATCTCCCCCATCAGGTTTGAGCTGCGTTTCATGCAGACGCCCACGATGTCTTTCAGCGGTGGTGATGGATGGTTGAAAAGCGTTTCCATTTGTGCGTTTGCGGGGAAAGCGGAATCGAAGGATGCATGACCGGAGATTTCGATGCCTTTTTCCTTGAAGTATTGCATCATTACTCCGGAAGCGAAAGCATGCGGATCTGGCACCGCGGCTCGTACCCTGTAAGTGCTTTCCAGAGGTATGGTTCCGCTGATTAGGATATGATTTGGCGTATCCGTCGCGTTGATCGAGACATCTGCTTTGACCCCTTGCATCGAAGTCTTCACTATGTTGTCAAATCTGAGGTAAGAGTATCCGCCTTCGACACTTATCGTGGTTTCACAATCCATCGTATCCCCTGCCGTGATCTCATAGATGATGGCGTTTTCATTGAAGGAAAAAGGTGCCGAAATTGCTGCATAGCCATAGGCATAATCCCCCCTGTCCCAGGTGGTGGAATCGCGGTAAACGGGGAATTTGCCGACGTTGATGACCACGTTGCCATTGATGCTTTTGATGCCGTGAGTGCTCAGCGAATCCGCCCAATGCTCAAATATCCGGTGCGCTCCTTCAAGATAGAAATCCGTCGTCCAAGCGGGATCGCCGTCCGCGATGATGACAAGGTCTCCGTTGAGGCATTGTTCGACAATCTCTCCCCGATAGCCAAAGCGAGTGACAAATTGATGTCCGGAGCCCATTTCATGCAGCGCGGCAGACAAGGTGTACAGCTTTTGCAGGGACGCAGGGATCAGATTCGCGTCGGCGTTTCTAACAAAGACCTCTTTGCCAGCCTCCAGCTCCCATATTCCCAGCGCCACAGTCGCGCCACTGATCAAAGGCGAGCGCAGCAGTGCGTCCAGTTTTTGCGTCAGACTATCTGCATCCACGGTATAAACGGCGGCGATAATGCTGCTGATCTGCAATAAGATCAATATGATAAGCAGACAACGTAAGCTGCCGCCGGTGATGGTTTTGCGGCTGTCATAATTCATCGATCTTCTCCGGATTCTATTTGGCAAGCATGGCAATTCAGGACGCGGATTTTGACAATGATTATTTTGGGTGGAAAGGTGGGGCAGAGATGAGAGATGAGAGATAAGAGATGTTTGTCGGTGAACAGGTGACCGGAATATGGATCTACCGACGTCCCCGTCGGTTCATGTCCGCCGGTCAGTTTACGAAATTGGCAGATGTGTCATAAGCATCGCTGCTGTCGCCGACGGGGACGTCGGCGTTCCATGATGTAGCGTTGTATGAGGTTATGGATTTACCGACGTCCCCGTCGGTTCCGGTGCGGCAGCCCCAACAGGAACGACACCAACACCTACAGCGTCAATTCCGGAAATCTGCCATTATCATCCAACTGCTTTTAAATTCAAACTCTTACACGTTCAAATCATATCCTTCCCCGTGAGCATTACGGAGTCAATACGGACTTAGTCCGTAATGAGTCCGTATTGATTCCGTATTGCTATGGGGGAAGGCAATCCGAAAGTCAGTGGTCATTTCATAACAGCGCTGGGTACCGATTTTAACGACAAAGAAAGCCAGTAAGTGTTTGGTCTTGGCGGGATAGTGAGTTTCTCCAAGCGCACTTCGGGGATTGAAGAAATCTACCATTCGCCGGGAAAAAAGTATAGTCTTGATCCGGATGACGATTCGGAAGATAGTTATAGTGCTGAGATAGGGCTTATCGGCATCCGTTTCAAGGGACAAAATATAAGCTGGGATATGGGCGCGTTTCGTCCGCTTAAATACTGGGGTGAGGATTTTTTTGCGTTACCCTTTATCAAGGCAACATATATATATTGAAATTGGAATTGGTGAACGGGTAAGTAGGTGAACAGGTGAGGGGCACAGTCTCACCTGCTCACCCGTTCACCGACAAATATATCTCTGCTCTTGCTCAGCTTTCACTCTGCTTTCCTCTGTGTTTATCTCATCTCTCATCCAGTCACCCCTTCCTTTTTGCCTGATTCGCCACCGCGGCTTCGGCTTTGGCGACTTCCTCAGGATCGGCGAGATAATAGCGTTTGGAGACTTTCAGACCGGCGTCAAATTCATAGACCAGGGGGATGCCGGTGGGGATGTTCAATGAAACGATGTCCGCATCGCTGATGTTGTCCAGGGATTTGACGATGGCGCGGAGGCTGTTTCCATGCGCGGAGACGATCATCCGGCGTCCGGCATAGATGCGTGGGACTATGATCTCGTTCCAGAAAGGGAGGCTGCGTTTGCAGGTGTCTTTGAGAGATTCCGCCAGAGGGATTTGATCGGGTGAAAGAGACGCATAGCGAGGATCTATACCTGGAAAACGGGGATCGTCACCGGTGAGAGGAGGCGGCGGAATATCATAGCTGCGGCGCCAAATGGACACTTGTTCGTCTCCATAGCGGGCTGCAGTTTCGGCTTTGTTCAATCCCTGCAAAGCTCCGTAGTGTCGTTCGTTTAGACGCCAGTCGTTGTGGATGGGCAGATACATCATATCCATCTCGTCGAGGGCGATCCAAAGAGTGCGGATGGCGCGTTTAAGCACTGAAGTCCAGGCTTCGTCAAAGATGAAACCTTCTTCCTTGAGGCGTTTTCCTGCCGCGTGTGCTTCCTGCACGCCTTTTTCGGAGAGATCGACGTCCGTCCAGCCGGTGAAGAGGTTTTCTTTGTTCCAGATGCTTTCTCCGTGGCGGATCAGCACTATCTTATACATTATCTATCTCCTTTGCATTCAATCCTATCTGATGTTCTTTTATAGGTGAGCGCGCCTTCGAAAGCTTCGATATGGCGCGCCATGATAAAGAAGAAATCGGAAAGGCGGTTCATGAAGCTCAAAATCTCTTCCGAAACCTCTTCATGGCGGGAAAGGGAGATCACGCGGCGTTCCGCTCTGCGGGCGATGGTTCTGCAGATATCGAGTTTTGCTGAAGCGGGTGTGGAGCCGGGGATCACGAACCCTGTGACCGGAGTCTGGGTTTCAAAAGCTTTGATCCGTTCGGTGATTTCATCCACGTCGTTTTCGCAGATGGGATACGGATAGACCGCAGTCGGCGAAGCGAGCTCTCCCATCACGCGGTAGAGCTTGTTTTGCAGATCGATCAGCAGTTCCTGCAATTCGGGATTGGCGAGCAGATGTTTGGCATCGCCAATGTGGGCATCCAGCTCGTCGATGCTGCCATAGGCGTCCACGCGGGCGTCGTCTTTCCAGATTCTTTCTCCGCTGTAGAGGGATGTCTGTCCTCGGTCTCCGGTTTTGGTGATGATGCTCATGGATTTATCTCATCGCGATCAGCGAGATTTCGATCAAACCGTCTTTGGGCAGCCGCGCAACCTCCACTGCTTCCCTGGCGGGATAGGGCTGGCTGAAAAAGCGGGCATAGATATCGTTCATTGCGGCAAAATTGTTCAAGTCCTTCAGAAAGACGCTCACTTTGACGGCGTTTTCCATGCTCATACCGGCAGCCGCGAGGATGGCTTTGAGGTTTTCGAAAACCAGTTCCGCCTGTGCCTGAAAGGACTCAGCCATGATGCCGGTTGCGGGGTCGATGCCAAGCTGTCCTGAAATAAAGAGCGTCTCCTTGTGCAGCACCGCCTGGGAATATGGACCTACCGCCGCGGGGGCGTGATTTGTCGATATGGGTTGCATATATTTCTCCTGATTAAATCTGTCATTCCATGTTCAAAGCCTTACGTGCGATCTGCACAGCTTCGATGATATGATCCAGCGCCACGTATTCCTGATGTTCCTTGCCGAGGTTATTCAACAAAATCTTTCCCTCGCGGATGTTTTCCTCGCGGATGAGAATCATCAGGGCGCAGCCTTTTTTTCGGGCGCGGCTCAGTTCCTTTTCCGTGGATGTGATTTCGGCGCCGATCACGGTTCTGATCCTCTGGGAGTGAAGTTCGTGGGCGATTTGGAGCATCATCATCTCCATCTCCGGGGACTGGGAACTGATATAAACCGAGAAAGATTTGGTGCTTGTGCCGAAGCCGCCGCGCTCCTCAAGGATGTGAAAGACCGTATCCAAATTGATATAGAAGCCCACGGCGGGGATCTTCTTGTTGGTGATGAGTTCCGAAAGATAGTCATATCTGCCGCCGCCGCCAACGATGATCTCACTCCCGCCGTGGCGGATGACGAAATCGAAGACGGTTTCGTTGTAATAGGCGAAGTTCTTGAAGAGATAGGGATCGACGCCATAACGGTGTCCCAGATTTGCCTGGATCTTCTTGATCTTCTGGAAGTTATCCTTGCATTTGGGGCAGAGATATTTTGTGATCTGAGGTCCTTTGCTCACGTCGTGAACGCATTTGGGATCGAGGCAGCGGGTGTCCTCAAAGGGATTGGTCTTGAGGTTTTCGATGCAGGCGGTGCAATAAGCGGCGCTATGATCATCCAGATAAGCTTTCAGATCGGCAAAATATGACTGGCGGCATTCCTCGCAACCATAGCTATTTAATTTGAGGGAGACGTCCCCTAACCCGATACCTTCGCAGAGCTTGATTCCGAGGCTGATCACCTCATTTTCGGACAGGATGCTGTCGCTGCCAAGCATTTCCACTCCGAGTTGATAGAATTCCATCGGCTGGTGGTTTTTGTCCTTGCGAAACATAGGTCCGTGGTAATAGAAACGGTGAATCTCGCCCTTTTTATAGATGCGGGCGGTGTGGTGCAGCACGCTGATCGTGCCTTCGGGACGCAGACTGAGCAGGCTGATATCGTTATCCGGCTGGGAAAGATTGAGGGTATTGTCCACGACTTCCTCTGCTTTGTGTCCATGCATCAGGGCTGTGATGCCATCCCGCAACACGCGATAATCCTGCAGCACGGAAAGGCGGATCTCCTCATAATCGTGCATCGCCAGAACGCCGTCAAGCTGCTGCTCAAGCAGCTTCCATTTCCACACGTCCTCGGGCATAAACTCGTGAAAGTTGAGCGGATCAGTTGCCATCATCTCTCCTAAAATATGTGCTGAAGATATTATGCGTTCAAAAGGGTATTTTGTCAATATAAATCGGTTTGATGGACAGCGAGGACAGCCGCGGGGCGACTGTCATTACGATCATAGGCACATCAATGTGAAAACCGGATTAAGCCCTTTTTACAACCTTCCAACTATCTCGCTCTCGATCTTATCCGCGAGGATATTGCAGTTATCGATAATGAGACGAGATTTTGCCAAGATATCGGCTTTGAAACGGTCGTCGGTGATTCCGGCAAGGTTGATGAGGATGTTGTAATATGCGGCTTTTGCAGCGGTGAGTGCTGTGAGCGCTGCCACTCCGGCATCGGAAAGAGCGTTGGTGTTGCCCACTTTTGCCACTTCTTCCGCCAGTTGGATCGCCTGCAGGGATAGCTCGAGTGTTTCAAAGGGAACAAGGATTGCTGTTTGAGTGGTCATTTCTATCATTTCATTACGCGCCGCGATCTCTTCATCGGTCTTTTTTGGCAGACGCATGGCGTCCATCATGGCATAGAAGGCTTCGGTGTCTTTATCGATGCACTGCAAGGCTTTCAGCTTGATGTCCTGTCCCGCGGGAGCCAGTTCGCGCACCTTGTCCTGCACAGCTTCATAGCCTTTTTTATCAATCGTGAGGTTGGAAACCATGGCAGACAGGGCTCCGGACAAGGCTGTGCAAAGCGCAGCGACGCTTCCACCACCGGGAGCGGGCGCGTCTGTGGAGAGCAAATCCGCAAATTCATCTATCTTCATAGAGACGAGGCTGTCTTTTTTGGCGATGGCATATTCGATCACCTTTTTTTCCAGGTCGAAGGGTGCCAGTTCCGCTAATCCCATGGATTGGATGGCGGTTTCCATGATCATCTTCTCCGGGATGCCGGTGCTTTCGTTCATCTTCTCAAGATAGTATTTTCCAGAATTGATCAACGCGGTTTTGGGGATCAAGCCCACAATCTCGCTGCCGGTGACCTGGACGCCCATTTCGGAGGCGAGTTCGCGCACTTTATCCAAAACCAGGTGTGCCGGAGTGATGTTGTAATTGGTCAGATTGATGCTGATCTGGGCGCGGTTGTAGGTATCGATGTACCAGCCCACCGCTTTACAATGTGAAAAAAAGCCGGGGATGGTGATCTTGTTGCCCTTTTCGTCTTTTAGCTGCTTGCCGTTGGAGTCGCGGGCAGGTTTTCCGCTTTCACGGATGGAAAGAGCGATGTCGTGTGCTTTCTTTTTATCGCGGGTATTGAGATTGACGTTGTAGGCGATGAGAAACTCGCGGGCGCTGATCGCGGTAGCCCCGGAACGGGCGTTGAAAACGTGGGGACCAAAATCCGGTTTCCAGGCTGGATCCTTGGCTTTTTCAGCGAGGGCTTCATATTCTCCGCTGCGCACGGTTGCCAGGTTGCGCCACTCCGGTTTGTTAGCTGCGTTTTCATACAGATAGACGGGAATGCCCAGTTCCTCGCCCACGCGTTTACCAAGTTTGCGGGCATAATCGGCACATTCTTCCATGCTCATATCCGAGATGGGGATGAAGGGACAGACGTCTGTGGCGCCCATGCGAGGATGCGCACCGTGATGTTTGCTCATGTCGATCAGTTCTGCTGCTTTTTTGATGGCGAGAAAAGCGGCGTTGACAACCGCTTCCGGTTCGCCTGCCATAGTGAAGACGGTGCGGTTTGTATCCGCTCCGGGATCGACGTCCAGAAGGACTACGTTATTCACCCCGCGGATTTCGGCAGCGATGGCGTCAAGGACTGCCTGGTCTCTTCCTTCGCTGAAGTTGGGGACGCATTCCATCAATTTCATGGATTACCTCATCGTTATGTTATTTTATGGATTTTTACCTTGATTATCTTCTTGTCGGTTGCCTGCAAAACCTGAATCCGATAGGGATCGACAGTGATGAATTGCCCCTGCAGGGGGATGCGTTCAAGCTTGTCGAGGATCAATCCGGCGATGGTTTCATAGCTCCCTTCGGGAAGCTCAATGCCATATTCATCCGCAAGATGGTCGATCTCCACGTCCGCCTGCGCCAGCCAGGTATTGGGTGAAACCTGTTCCACTTGCTTGTCCTGTTCGTCGTCGTCATATTCATCTTCGATGTCGCCGACGATTTCTTCGAGGATGTCCTCCATCGTCACGATTCCCGCAGTTCCACCGTAGGAATCCACGATAATTGACATAGATCTGTGTTTTTGCTGCATTTCCTTGAGCAGGACGTCCAGATCCATATTCTCCGGAGCGAAGAAAGGCTCGTGGGCTATCTGCCCGGCGGTCATGTTTTCGGTGCAATCACGTTTGAGGACATCATAGATGATCAGCACGCCAACGATGTCATCGAGGTTTTGGCGAAAAACGGGATAACGGGTGAAGCCTTCTTTGCGGGCGATCTCGATTGCTTCGGTGATAGTTGCGCTTTCCGGGATGGCGACGATGTCCGTGCGGGGCACCATCACGTTGCGGGCTTCCTGTTCCTTAAAATCCAGCGCGTCCTCGATCATTTCAATGTGGGGCTGGCTGATCGCATCCGAAGATGTTTGAGACAGCAGATAGGACAGGTCGTCCTTGGTGAGATACTTGAAGTGCTGTTCGCCGTTGATGCGCAGCATTTTCTGCATGCCGTTGTTGATCCAGGTGACGATCATGATCATCGGCTTGAAGACAATGGAGAAAAAACGGATCAAGGGAAAAAGAGCCGGCACGATCGTCTCTGCGTGATCGCGGAAGATCGCCTTGGGCATGATCTCGCCAAATGTGAGAACGATCACTCCGATGAAAAGAGCCGTGTAGCGGGCATCGAGATTTGTGATGTTGAGCTGATGCACAAAATAGGTGGAGATCGATGCCAACAGGACGTTTGCAATGTTGTTTCCGATCAGGGTCGTGCCCAGAAACTTATCCGGTTGACGCACAAAAGCCAAAAGCTGGGCACGGGACTTGCTGCGCTTCGCCTCGTTTTCCAAATTGATCTGATTTATGGAGATCAGTCCGGTCTCATATCCTGAAAAAAGAAAGGACAAAGCCAGAAAGACGAGGAGCATGCCCCCCGTCAGCAGTATCGGAATCAGCGCCATTTATTCATTTACCTTCTCGTTTCGCCATGCCATTCTCAGCGATGTGATAAAGTCATCTATCTCTCCAGCCAAAAAAGCGTCGAGGTTATAGCTTGTCAAGTTAATTCTGTGATCGGTCACCCGGGACTGGGGGAAATTGTATGTTCTGATCTTGGCGGATCGGTCTCCGGTGCTCACCTGCGCCTTGCGGGAAGTGGCGATTTCCTGTTCCTGGCGGCTGATCTCATTGTCCAAAAGTCGGGCACGCAATACTTTCATCGCCTTCACCTTGTTTTTGAGCTGGGATTTCTCATCCTGACAGGTGACCACGATGCCGGTAGGAATGTGGGTAATGCGCACCGCGGAATCTGTCGTATTCACGCTTTGACCGCCATTCCCGGAGCTACGATAGACGTCCACGCGGATCTCGGCATCGTTGATCACGACATCGATTTCCTCGGCTTCGGGAAGCACTGCCACGCTCACCGCGGAGGTGTGGATGCGTCCTCCGGATTCCGTCACTGGGATGCGTTGCACGCGATGAACGCCGCTTTCAAAACGCATCAAACCATAGGGCTGATCTCCGGAAAGCTGAAAGATGATCTCTTTAAATCCGCCCAAACCGGTTTCGCTGCTATCCAAAAGTTGCAGTTTCCAGCCTTTCTTTTCCGCGTAGTAGCTGTACATGCGATAGAGGTCGGCTACAAAGAGCGCCGCTTCCTCACCACCGGTTCCGGCACGGATTTCGATGATGGCATTTTTATCGTCAATGGGGTCTTTGGGGTTGAGCAGATCGCGCAGCAGCAGTTCGGCATCTGCCAGTTTAGCTTCCAGATCGGCAAGTTCGTCCTTTGCCATGTCTTCCATATCGGCATCACTTTCCGTTTCAAGGATATGATGCGCATCGAGGATGTGTTGTTCGATTTCCTGATAGCGGCTCCAGGTTTCGTTGATTTCGCTCAGTTCCTTGAATCTGCGCATCAACGTGCGAAAGCGGCGTCCGTCTGAAATGATCAGGGGATCGGAGACGCTTTCCTGCATTTCTTCCAATTCTTGCCTAAGGGAATCGAGCTTGTCTCTCGGAATCATTTTTTTCCGCTCAAGAGCACCACGTTGTGTTCGCTATAATCCAGACCCAGCGCGGCTTTCATCGCCACTAACGCTGTTTCGACCATGCTGTCATCCGGGGGCTGGGTGGTGATCCTCTGCATTGCCATGCCGGGGATCGTCATCAGTTTCACGATCGGGTGTTTGATGTTGCGTCCGCTGAATTTGAGCACTTCGTAGCTGACGCCGGAAATGATTGGAATCATTAGAAAATGGTATCCCAGACGCAGGAACATCGGCAGCGGACCCTTGAGGATGAAAGCGGAAACGAGGGTGTCCGTGATCGAAAATATCAAGATCGCGATCAGCAGCACAAAGAACATAAAGCTCGTGCCACAACGCGGGTGGATGGTGCTGTTCTTTTGGATCTCGGCGATCAAAAGTTCGTTGTTTTTCTCGTAGGCGCTCACGTTTTTATGCTCCGCCCCGTGATATTGAAAAAGGCGGCGGATGTCCTTCATCAGGCTGATCAGCCATACATAAAGCACAAAAAACACAATCCTGATCCCTCCGGCGAAGAGGTTGAAAAAGAAATCCTGTCTGGAAAGCTTCATCCAGTCCGAAAGCTTGTAGGGTAGCAGTCCGAATAGCAGAAAGGCAAGCCCGAAAGCGAAGATATAGCTGAATATCTCCTCCGTCTTTTGCGCCGCCTTGGATTTGACTTTCACGGTTTTGCCATTTTCCTTCTCCGTTTCGATCAGATCGAGCTCAAAGCGGGTGGCGGAAAAGGTGAGGGTCTTGATGCCGATGATCATCATCTCGATCAGGGACACAAAACCACGAATGATGGGAAGCTTAAATAGCTTCACCGTCTGGGTCTTGCTGATAAAGGGGGTCTTGAGCAGTTCAATGCTTCCATTTTTACGGCGAATAGCGGTTGCCAGAGTTTCCGGCCCGCGCATCATCACGCCTTCGATGACGGCTTGACCGCCAACACTGATTTCTTGTTTATTTGTCATAATCTATTCCTTTGTGTCTCCGGTTTAGTCGCGATCATTGGGGTTGTCACACATCATCGGCTTCAGCCGGTAACCACAAATATCGATCGCGATCGGCAGATAAATAAAAAACGCCATTTACCTGCTCAAAGCATCGGCAAAATGGCGTTCTAAGATGGTTTTATTCTACTTTTCGTCTTTCAGATCGTCTTTCAGGTTATATTTCTTATTGAATTTTTCGACCCGACCGGCGGTATCGATGATCTTCTGCTTGCCGGTGTAAAACGGATGGCACACGCTGCAGATCTCGACCTGCACATTACCCTTGGTGGAACGCGTTTCGAAGGTGTTCCCGCAAGCGCAACGAACGGTCACAACCTCATATTTAGGATGAATTCCCTGTTTCATTTATCTTGCTCCTTGATGAAATTAACTGAATTTGAGCCAAGAAAATCCACGTGCGCTATGTGTCAACAAGTTTTTCCCAACCTGCTTATGCCATATCCTTTTACAAATGGCTCGATCCTGCTTGGGGACTACCTCAATTCAAGAGGACTCGAGGCTTTCTTATACTGCATTTCCATATAATCTCTCTCTGCTGCAACCAATTTTATCGGTATTTTTGGGGCTGTGGCTCTCATCCCAAAGCATCTATCGTGAAACATCCATCACAACTATCGCTCTATCAACATCTTCAACATCTATACTGTCACGCAGCATCGGCATGCTGCGCTACATCCAAAGTGTTAATTAAGCCTTAATCAAGCGTTAATCAAGCGTAATAAAACTAACGCTTGATTAACGCTTGATTAAGGCTTGATTAACGCAGCCAAGGCGGAGAGCAGTGTAGCGCCACATGCCGATGCTGCGGAAACGAAGAGTGGATACGAAGAGTGGATACGAAGAGCCAGGCGGAGAATAACCAATGAGTATGGCAATGAAAACTAATCACGCTTGGAGGGATGAGCCCCGAAGGCAATCGAGGCGGTTGCCTTTACGATAAACGTAGCACACTGCTTGGAGGGATGAGGACAGTCCAGGCGACTGTCACTACGATTTTATGTCTTCTATTTGCCGATGCAGAAATTGCCGAAAATCCGCTGAAGCATATCGTCCGGAGTGATGATCCCGAGAATCTCTTCGATGGCGGAACTGGCGGTGATCAGATCAAAGGCAACGAATTCAAAACCGGCGTCCTCCGCGAGAGCGTCCTTGGCTTTTCTTAGGGAATCGAGGCTGCGTTCAAGAGCTCCGAGGTGGCGGGTATTGGTGATCAGCGGACGATTGACGATTTCCTGAGGCAGCTCAAAGCGGGATATAATCGCAGCGGAGAGGGCGTCCAAGCCATTTTCCATCACGATGGAAGCTGGGACATGGGGAACTCCGGAAAGAAACGTTTCAAGTTTCGAAGGATCTACCAGATCGGTTTTGGAGAGGACAAAGAGACATTTCATGCGAGTTTCTTGAGGTAGTGAAGGCGAATATAACTCAGGAGGCTCACTCCCCAAAACCTGATCCGCGGGAATCAGATATAGAACAAGATCGGCTTCCTTCATCAGTTCAAGGCTGCGGTCAATGCCGTGTCGCTCGATTTCGTCAGCGCTTTCGCGGAGTCCCGCAGTGTCGTAAAGCACAATGGTGTATCCATTTAGAGAAAAACTTTCTTCCAAATAGTCTCTGGTGGTTCCTGGATGGGGGGTCACGATGGCACGGTTGTGTTTCAAAAAAGCGTTGAATAGTGATGATTTGCCGGAATTAGGCGCTCCTGCAAGGCAGATTCTGATGCCGTCGCGGATATATTTGCCACTATTTCCTTCCATGCAGAGAGCGCCTGTCTTGGCGCAAAGCATGTCGATCCTGGTTTTCAGGTCGTCGAGATCGATCTGAGGAAGATCCTGATCAGAAAAATCGATGGCGAGTTCACAGCGCATCCTTGCTTCCGTGATCTCGTCCAAAATGCCTTTCAAATGCGCGGAAAGAATGCCCTGCGCCTGCATCAATGCAGCGGTTTCAGCTTTGGCGCTCCTGGCGTTGATGAGGTCGTTCACCGCTTCGGCACGGGCAAGATCGAGTTTTCCGTTCAAGACCGCACGCAGGGTAAACTCTCCCGCTTTGGCATGCCGCGCATGACGCAATAGCACTTTCAGGATTCTGGACGCGAGATGGGGATTGCCATGGCAGGAGATTTCCACGCTTTCCTCGCCGGTGTAGCTGTAGGGTGCGCGAAAAACGCTGATCAGCACTTCGTCGATGGGGATGCCCTCCTCGTCGTGAAAAATGCCATGCACAAGGGTGTGGGAAGTCGCTTTGAGCAGCTTTTTACGCGGACGGAAATGCTGTGCTGCGATGCCAACGGAGTTTTTTCCGGAAAGCCTTAGCACCGCGATGGCTGCGCTTCCCGGTGGTGTGATGAGAGCAACGATGGGATCAGAGAGGAAGATCATGGCTTAGAGAGGTGGAAAGGTGGAAAGGTGGAAAGGTGTGCCTGTAGCGCAGCATGCCACTGCTGCGGAGGTGGAAAGGTGCTTCAGAGATGAGAGATGAGAGATGAGATAAGCTGGCGCCGAACGAAAGCAATCAGCAGCACATGGTTCATCTAACATCTCACGTCTCATAACTCACTCTCTCATCTCTCTGCTCTTGCTCTGCTCTTGCTCTGCTTTCCTCTGTGGTGAAAATCTTCTCTGATCTCTCTGTTTCTCTGTGGTGAAAACCTTCTCTGAATCTCTCTCAACTTCAAACACTCTCTTTGATCCGTTCATATAGTTTTTCCGGAGTAAAACCGATGAGTTCGTTGAGCAGGGAGGTCTTGCCATGGGTGACAAACTGGTCTGGATAACCGAAATTGATCACCTTTACGTCATGTTCTACAAGCAGTTGAGCGATGCGTGAACCGATCCCGCCGATGATGGAATTGGTCTCGAAAGTGAAGATGCGGGAACAGGTCTTGGCGAGTCTGTTCAGCATTGTTTCGTCCAGAGGTTTGATCGAGCGGAGGTTGATCAACGCAGGTTGATGCCCATCATCGCGCAGTTTTTGCCAGACCTCTTCAGCGATTGGCAAAGCGTCGCCGCAAGCCACCAGAGCGATTTCTTTGCCGCTATGCACTGTCTTCGCCTTGCCGGGCATGAAACTCTCAAGTGCTTTTCCCGTGCAAAATGCGGTGCCGCGGGGATAGCGGATGGCGATGGGTCCTTCTGTGTAGGTCGAGGCAAAGCGCATCATGGCGTCCAGTTCTTCTGCCGTGGCGGGAGCGAGGATGATCAGGCTTGGAATATAGTTTAAAAATGAGATGTCGAAGGCGCCATGATGAGTGGCTCCGTCTTCTCCGACAAGTCCGGCGCGATCAATGCAAAAGACTACCGGCAGACGCGGCAAAGCCACATCGTGGATCACCTGATCGAGGGCGCGCTGCATGAAAGTGCTATAGATCGCGACGAAGGGTTTTAAGCCCTTGCAAGCCATTCCGGCGGCAAGAGTTACGGCATGCTGTTCAGCGATTCCGACGTCGAAGAAACGTTCCGGAAATTCCGTTTCAAAGCGGGTGAGTCCGGTTCCAGCACTCATCGCGGCTGTGATACCGGTCACGTTTTTGTTCGCCTTGGCGATCTCGCAGAGGCTTTTCCCAAATATCTCCGACCAGGATTCGCTGCCGCTGCAGATTTGCATTCCGCTGCTGCTTTCGAAGGGTCCGACGCCGTGGAACAGCGATGCATCCTTCTCCGCGGGGATATAACCCTTGCCTTTTTGGGTGACGACATGGAGCAGGACGGGGCCGACCATGTAATTCTTGACGCGGCGGAAGATGGAAGTAAGCTGTTTGATGTCGTGTCCGTCGATAGGTCCGACGTATTTGAAGCCGAGGTCCTCAAAGATGATATTGGGCACGAGGATGTTGATCATGGATTCCTCAAGCTTTTGAGCGCCATAGATAAAGCGGCGCCGGATGCTGTTTGGAAGGCTCTGGCTCATCTCCCAGATCTGCTGTTTGAGGGCGTTGTAGGATTTGCTTGCCATCATGTGCGCCATGTATTTCTGCAAGCCGCCAACGTTTTTGGAGATGGACATTGCATTGTCGTTGAGAATCACGATAAAGCGGTTTTTTTGCAGGTGCCCGGCGTGGTTGAGCGCTTCGAAGGACATGCCTCCGGTGAGGGCTCCGTCTCCGATCACGGCGATGTTAAAGTTGTTATCCTTATTCAGATCGGAGGCGCAAGCCATACCCAACGCGGCGGAGATGGAAGTGCTGCTGTGGCCGGTGCTGAAGGCGTCAAAGGGGCTTTCGTCCCGATTGGTGAATCCGCTGATGCCGCCCAAGCTGCGAAGCGTCTCAAAACGGTCGTTTCTGCCGGTGAGGATCTTCCAGGCATAGCTTTGATGTCCGACATCCCAGACGATGCGGTCTTTGAGGGGATTGAAGATGTGCAAAAGAGCGATGGTGAGATCGACCGTTCCAAGGCTGGGAGCGATGTGTCCGCCGGTCTTGGAAACCACGTCCACAAGGCGTTTGCGCAGTTCCTTGGCGAGGGTTTTGAGCTCAATCAGGCTGAGTTTCTTGATCTCAGAGGGGGAGGCTATGTTTTCCAAAATCATGGGTTTCTCCTGGGTTATACGCTTGGGCTTTTGGGTAGTCTGGCTTCTTCAAGCTTGACGATTATGATTTCCACCGCCATCAGGAGCAGCGCGGCGATAAGCAGAAACTTCCAGATGTCGTGTCCGAGGCGGGTGTGAAAGAGGCTTGCCTGCCAGTTTTCGCCCAGGACTTTGATGTGTTTTAGCTTACTAAAGTCCATGGGGACAAATTCGCTTTCGGAGCGCGGAATATTGACCGCCACGTGAGTCTGAGAGCCATCCGGCAGATCCAGTTTGTAGATTCCGGGACGCGCTGGCCGGTATGCGCGTCCGGCAAGATGGAGCTTATTTTTATCCGGAAGAGTGATCGTATCGGCAGAGAGGATGTCTCCGATCAAATTGCTCTGTCCCGCGGCACGTGCTTGTCCGGCATATTCTATGCTGCGATAGGCAAAGACAGGATAGGCGGGATCGAGGAAGAAAGTGCTGTTCGCCACCGCGGGATCGAAAGCCCAAAGCAGCATGTTGTCCTTTGCCAAAGCGAGAGCCTCGCGTCCGGCAGACAAAAGTGGAATAGCGGATCCGGCTGAAATGCTCCAATAATCCGTGATCTTGCTCTTACCGATGCTTTTGTCCGCGATGATGGAGCTGACATAGTGATGTTTGTTCACGTAGTCGATGCTGGCATTGGAGCTTTGCCAGGCACCGATGGAAGCGGTAAAGAGACTCCCTATGAGGTTCTTGTAATCCTGCGAAAGAGACCGATCCAGACAGAAAAGGACACCGTGTTTGCGCTTCTGCAGCGCGAGGATAAACTCCCTCAAACGGGGAGATAGCGAACCGGGGGCATAGAACACAAAAAGTTGATACTGCTCGATGCGGGAGAGATTTAGCTGCTCTGGTCTCAGCATGTCCACACCTTTGCCGACATAGACACGCAGCATGGAATCCAGATAGAAAGGCAACGAACTCTGAGCGCTGACCACCGCGATGCGCGGGTTCAGATGGAAGGGAAAGGAAAAATAGGCTCGGTTGTCATGCAGGAGACGATCATCCGCCACTTCGACGTAGCCGCTCTGCCAGCCATCGCTTTGTAGATCGATGGCGAGGCTTTGATTGAGGCTTTGGCGGGCAGGGATAGAGACGAATTTCTCCGCTATCTTGATGTCGCCAAGCACTATGCGCACAAGGACGTTTTCGCGATCCTGCACGCCGTGGTTGGTTAGGATAAATTCGATCGTCTGCTGACGTTTCTTTTCCACTAATTGGGCGATGGGCTTGGCATCACGGCAGCTAAGGTTTTCCACGGGGTTGGTCTTGACGATGGGAATGAGGTGGATGGGCAGGCTCGAGAAGGCAGGATATTCATGGCTCTGTCCATCGGTCAAAAGATAGATTTCGCGGTTTGAGAGCTGGGTTTCCGCCAGCTTGCTTTCCGCATGGTTCAGCATATCGGAAAACGAAATAGGGCTGAAACTCACTTCGATGAGATCAAGCACCTCTTCGGGTATCAAACCTGCATAGATCTGCGAATGCAGATTGTTCCAGCCTTCGTCCGAAGTGATCAGGATCAATCTGTCCTGAGGGTTGCAAAGGGCATTGATCTTTTTGATGGCATCCCGGGCGCGGTCAAGATTGCTGCGCCCTTCATGGACATAATCCATGCTATAGGTGGTGTCCAGCAGGATGGCGATGGCGGTGGGAGGATGCTTTTTGGAGGGTTTGAACCGATCCGAACGGAAGAGCGGACGCGCCACTGCTAGCGCCACCAAGAGAATGATCAGCATGCGGATAATCAGCAGGAGGATATTCTTGAGCTGGGTGCGTTTCTTTTCTTGTTCCATGCTCATCTTGATGAAACGCAGGGAGGAAAAGATCACCTGCTTGGGCTTCTTTTTTGCCAACAGCCAAATGAGCAGCGGCAGCACAGTGGCGGCAGCAAAGATCAATAAGCCGGTGTTTAGAAAGCTGAGCTGAAACATTGTTTAGGGGAGACCGATCCCGAGGGAAAAGAGATATTCGCTTTCGCGCAGCTTCATGCCGCGGTTGTTCATGGAAAAATCAAAGCGGAAGACATTGTAGTTATAGCCGGAGCCAAGCGTGTAATTGATATTCGAAGTGCCGTAAAAATCCTGGCTATAAAGCCCCAGGCGCAGCACCAGTCCCTGGCTTGTGGAATCGCCCTGCAGGTTTTGGCTGCCCCAACTCCAGGTGTTTTGAAAGCCGAAGTGGATGGAGGTGTCCGTCTGTTTGCTGGTCTTGCCTTGAACCCCGCCCATGAGGATGCTGCTGCCGCTGGCATATTGGACACCGAGCGCGACACGGCGTTGGATGGGTTTGGAATCATAGTTTTCCCAGTAAAGTCGGGAAAAGAGGTCGTATGCAGTCAGCCCAAAGGTAAAATCCTCTTCGCGCATGGTGAGACCGACGTCCGTGGAAAAGCCCTTGACCTTATCATCGATAAAGGCATCCCGCACGAGATTGCTGCCCACGCGGTGTTCTTTCAGATAGACCAGTCTGCCGGTGAGATACTTGATATTGATCCCCGCGCGGATGGATTGCCAGGAATCGTCCTTTGCCGCCAGCGACATCTGCACTTTGTCTAATTGATAGTCATAATAGCGGCTGCTGTCGCCCCCTGCGGTGATTTCGCTGATGTGGACGCTTGCCACAGGTTGATAGGTCCAGGCGGCTTGTTTGGTGACGAGGGAGAAATACTTAAATTGCTTGGGTTTGAGCGCGTTGCTGATTTGAGTGGCTTCCCAGAAGCCCATAGCCTTTTCGTCCGCCACACGGAAGGAGGTGACCAAGGCGCTGATCTGATTATCCGCTAACAGCGCAGGATTGGAATAAGAGCCATAATAATCCCCCCCATTGGTGATATTCATGCCACCCAAACCGATCGCCATGGGGCTCACGTTGTTTTCCGGGATCGCATAGTCATATTCCCTGATTGGCAGAGCCGGCTGTTGAGCGATCAAAACGGTGCAGAACATTAGTGTCAACATGAATAAACATATCTTCATGGAGTTTCTCCCTGTATTTTTCGATGAACGAAGAGTGCGAGGTAATAGCCCAAAATGCCGATGCCCACCCCCGCCACGGCGTCGATGAACCAGTGATAATGACAATAGACGGTTGCTAAAGTGAGAAAGAAAGTGATCACGGCAAAGATGTAGCCCAGGGGACGAACAAATTTGAGCGCCGCGATGGTGAGCACGACGGTGATACCCACATGCGAGGATGGAAAAGCTCCGCCGAGGTGAACGGTATTGCTATAGATAAATACCATGATGTGGGTGAAGACGCCGGCGCGGTAATGCTTTGTCATCTCCATCGCTTCCGGAAAGAAACGTCCTCCCACCACCGGCAAAAATGAATAAATCCAGTAGCAAAGATAGAACACGAAAGTGAGGTTGAAGATCAGCTCCTTGAAGGCGGCTTTCTTCTTGAAATAGAGATAGACCGGCAGTCCCGCGATCATCAAATAATAGCAGAAATAAGCGAAGTGAAATAGCTCGGATACCGCCCAGTGGCTAAATCTCTGACCCCAGACCATCGATGGATAATAGCCGAAGAGCTGATGGTCGATCTTGTGGAACAATGGATCCAGCCAATCGGCAAAGATGACGCGGTTCACGGCATAGCTGGATGTGAAGAAATAGCCGAAGAGCAGCACCGGATATATGCTGCGCACAAAGCTCAGCGCGCTGTGCATCCGCGGTTTCGTTACCGGATCGAGATTTTGCTGCGCCCATGCCATCAAAAAGACCAGCGCGAGGATGGAAAGATATGCCGGCAGATGGAGATAGACGTCCGTGGCGCGGGAAAGCCCAATCAGCATATAGAGCACGAACCAGCCACAGAAGGCGATCGTGATCTTGTCGATGGCGCTAAAGCAGGGACTATTGGTTTTCAGGAATCGCTCTGTCATAGATCCGATAGGTCTTATATGCCACCGCGTCCAGCATTTCCGCCACGCGGTTCATCATTGTGTTGTTTTCCAGCACCCAGGAGAATTCCGCACGGAAAAAGCCTTTGGGCAAGCCGTTTTTATATTGGTGATAGTAGAAAAGTGTGTCGATGCCGCGTCCCTGAAACTCTTTGATCACGCCCATGGTGACGACTCTGGCGCTGGAGATCCTGCGTTTTGCCAACAGTGCTTTGATGATGGTGATCGGATTGACGCGCCCATTCATGACCTTCAGCACTTCGTTGTAGTTTGGCAGTCCGAGACTGAAACCGGCAGGTTTGCCATCCACTTCGGCGATAAAGATGATGTCCGGATCCGCCATGGGAAGCAGTTCCTTGACGATGTGTCTGAATTCCTGCTCAGTCATGGGGACGTTTCCCCAATTGTATTCCCAGGCTTTGGTATAGATGTCAAAGAGGGTTTCGATGTCTTTTTTGAGCTGTTTCTTATTTCTGCTGAGAGAGCGGATGGTGGCTTTGCTGCGCCGCTGAAGCAATGGCGCCACTTTGGCGATGCGTTCCGGCATGGTCTCATTGATGCAAAGATAGGCATACATATCCATGGTTTTTTCCAAGCCCCAGCCCTCGCAAAGTTTCTGATAATAACGTTTGTCATGCCGCATCAGCACCATTGGAGGATCGTCGAAACCATCTGTTAGGAGACCGCATTCTTCATTGACGGAGAAATTCATCGGTCCGCGCATCGAGGTCTTGCCGCGATAGCGGTTCCACTCCAAGGCAGCATCGAAAAGAGCGTTGGCAACTGCTTGATCCTCAACGCATTCAAAGAAACCGAAGAAACCAATGTTGTCGTTGTGTTCCTTATTGTGTTCAGTATTGGTCTGCGCGGAAATCCTGCCCACGACCTTCCCATCCTTGAATGCCAGAAACAGCATCACTTCCGAATGCAGGTAGAAAGGGTTTTTGCGCGGATCAAAGAACTTCTTTTGTTCCGAAATCAAAGGCGGAACCCAGTTCGGATCGCCTTTATAGAGTTCAAAGGGCAGCATGATGAAGGCTTTGATGTCCTTCTTGTTTAAGACCGGTTTGATCCTGATCATATATTCCTCGCAAGCGCGATTATTGGAGTGTAAAAAGGGATCAGATCTCGCCCAGTTTCTTGGACACGATAAAGTTTAGAATGCCCATCAGCAAAGAGATCCCGAGCAGGATGGTGACAAAGTGCGGAGGCAACTCCCTGCGAAACCAGGGGATGAATGAAAAGAAGACCTGAGTGAGGATCACCGGCAGGATCACTATCAGGTATTGCGCAAAGCGTATCTGCTTATAGATCAGCACGATCAGCCAGGCGAGAACGACCGTGACCAGCATCGGCAAAAAAGCGAAATATGCCACAAAACCGATATATGTGAAGATCCCCCGTCCGCCACGATAACCGTGAGTGATCGGCAGAGTGTGCCCCACCAACATCGCCAAGCCATAGATCAGCATAAAGTTCGCGCTATAGAGCAGATCCAATCCCTCGAGGGTCATCATCGGCTCGCAAAATCTCAAAACGCTCTCCACCACAGCCAGATAGAGCATTGCTTTGACCACGTCTAACGCGCCCACTAACACTCCCATCGGTTTTGAAACATTGCAATAGATGTTTTCTGTGTCTGCAAAACCGGTGCCGATCTTGAAGATATTGAGGGAGCGTGCCGATTTTGCCACGATCCTTGCGGTTGAAAAACAACCGTACATATAGGATAGCAGCGCGATCAAGAGCGCGAGGAGATAGATCACCGTCTGCCTCCGCGATCCCTTTCTCCAAATAGGATCGAGCCCAGGCGCAGCAGGTTCGAACCCTCTTCCAGGGCGATCAGATAATCATCGCTCATGCCCATGGAGAGATACTTCATCTCCACGTTGGGGATATTCTCACTTTTGAAGTGTTCAAAGAGTTCCCGGAGCATGCGAAAATAGGGTCTCGTCTCTTCCGGATCAGGATCGTTGATGCCGATGGTCATCAAGCCCTTAATGCGCAAAAATGGGAATTCCGCGATCTGCAATACGGTCTCGCGGGCGTTTTCAAAACTGACTCCGCTTTTGCTCTCTTCCGCGGTGGTATTCACCTGCACGAGAATGTCCTGAATCATGTCCCGGCGTTGAAGCGCCTCATTGAGTTTTTCCGCGATTTCCACGGAATCGATTGAGTGGATCAGAAAGGGTTTGAGCGCGATCAACTGATTGATCTTGTTGGATTGCAGGTGTCCCACAAAGTGAAAGCCGGCATAGGTTTGACGCAGATTCGGTATCTTGCGTACGGCTTCCTGAACCTTGTTTTCGCCGATGTGAGCGATGCCGTTTTTGAGGGCTTGGTTGATCGTCTCCACCGGATGAGTCTTGGTGATCGCCACCAGGATGATCTCATCGGGACTTTTGCCAAGCTCTTTCAGTTTGGCGGCAAGCTCGGTCTTCACTCTGTCTATGCTTTCCCAGATACGGGCCATTTATTCTCCTTTTTCGCATGTTTAAAGTCTTATCTCAGGGACTTTTTGTGTTCGCAGCCACCACTCGGCGGGCGCGTCTATGCAAAGGCAATCACACCATTTTTGCACATCTAATCCATCTTTCCACAAGGCACAGACTGTCAAGAATAATCTCGAAACGCGGACGGGAAAACTGGCCAACGGATAAACCTGCAATGATTTAGTTTGTGGTTTGGAACGGCTTTCCTTCTTTTCCGGATAATTCGATCAAAAATAGACTGAATGCAGGCGGGAAGCATCTTCGGCATACATATCAACATGCAATTTCGGCAAATATGACTACGCATGTTTCTCACCTGATAACATTACTTAAGGTATTTATCGGACGAATTTGTGCGGGAGTTTTGTCTATAGTTGTTCTTGAAGCTTGAGGCTTGAGCTGTCTTTGGGAGCGTCTTTGTGCGGATTTTCTCTTTCCGCAGCATCGGCTATCTATATTTTTGTGAATAAAAAGCTATCCTACAATAATGGAGGCGGTGCATGACCAAGCTGATAAAAATAGCGCTGTTGCTCTGGATCGCAGGCGCTGCCCTGAACGCGGAGCTTGCCTGGCAGGCACCGGTTGTCATCCAGCAGTTGGATAACATCGATTTTCGCGAACAAGGAGTTGCCTGTGCAAACGGCAACACCCTTCTGCTATGGATGCAGGTGATAGAAGGTGAATCCAAGGTCTGCCTCCGTCTCTACGATCAGCAGATGCAGGCGTTGTGGCCCCAACCTCTGATGTTTGATGGTCGTTCCAGTTTCTGGAATTTTGTGACCGAGACCAGTGACGGGGCGTTCATCCTGATAGGCATGCGCAGCAACGGGGTCCATGCCTGGAAGATAGGTGCCGACGGCTCGCATCTGTGGAATCCGCTGGGGATTCAGATACATTCAAACTCCGGCTCAAACACCCCAGTCTTTCCTGAAATTGCTCAAGATATGTCAGGCGGAGCGTATTTTTGCTGGTGGAATCAGACTTACGATAGCAGCCGGCTTCAGCATGTCAATGCCTCTGGCGTAGTATCCCTTCCACTGACTGGGATGCCGCTGGATAGCAGTATTGGTAATGTGCACGCGAAAATGCTTGTACTGGCCGGATAACAGCGTTATTGTCGCTTACAGGATGCCGAATCAGCTCAGGATGAAACGCTTTACGTCTTCCGGAACCATGGTCTGGCCCCAACCGATAACTGTGTCCGGCGCATTTTACCCGCATCCCATGATCTGTGAGTTTACCGATGATAGTTTTGCATTGTCCTGGTGGGATAATGAGGGCTTGAATATCCAGCGCTACAATCATGCCGGAACTGCGCTCTGGAGCCAGCCTACACAGATATTTGCCGATTAGCCGAGTGGTTGGAGCGACAGAACCCATGTGTTTTCGGGTTCGGATGGTTCAGTATTCATCGCTGCTTCGATATGGAACTCGCCCTACCGTATCCAGAAAGTAAACAACGCTGGTCAGCTTCTTTTCGGCACAGGTTTGGAAATTGACGGTAACAGCACCCAATTCCTGCCGGATAACGCGGGGGGGTGCTACATCGGAAGTGTTTACAGGGATGTCTTTCTTGCACACATTAACAGCGCAGGTATGCACAATTGGCAGATCACCGGACTGCCGATCTGCACGGAAGGCAGTTCCCAGCAATACCTCTGGGGAAAATTCTATGACAATAAAGTCCTGCTGGTTTGGATGGATAACCGCTCTTTGGTCAGCGGAATATATGCCCAGGTGATCGAAACGGACGGGGACATGGTTTTTCAGGAGAACGGTCTGCCGCTGCAAAACGGACTGAATTGGGAGATCCAAGGTGCCCAGACCAAGAAGATGAGCGATAAAACCGTGGTTGTCTGGATGCAACGGGATCAATACAATGGAAACTACCGCATCAAGATGCAGATGATCCATGCCAACGGACTGCCCCAGTTCCCCCAAGGTGGCATCGATTTGACAAGAAACTGCCTCAACCAAAACACACTTGCTCTGCCGGAAATCTTCGTCACGACCAATGATGAGGTCTTTGTTTCCTGGTGGGATTCAAGCATCCCCGGTGATACCGTGTTCAAAACCCAATTATTTAGCACGACTGGAGATCCACTCTGGGGTGCCGGCGGTCTGACCATTTCTTCTTTGGGTGAAGATTCCCAGGTTTCCCTTATTAACGATAGTTTTTACATCGTCTTTAGCAAAACCATGCCCAATAATACTATCAGGATCTGGGGACAGAAGATCACGAACGGATCCCTTGCCTGGCCTGACGGGGGAATCCAGTTGGTTGCCGACCATCCCGAGTATCCAGATGCTTCACAGACATACTTGAGATCGCACAAGGATTATCTGGTCTGGAACCTGGAAAACTCCCCCAGAGAAGTTTTTGCACTGCGCTTTACTTCCGAAGGCACGCCCGCGCAGGGATTCGCGCCCTGGGGAAAGCAGATATCACAGCGTCAGGACAATTACTCCATCGGTACCCGGAACACTGGACTGATCAATGACAAGCTGTATTGCGGCTGGTATGAATCTTACCATGTCGGCGAAGGAAATTACAATGTGGTTTATATCCAGCAGGTAGTTTCACCCGATGGGGCGCTCCTAATCAACTCTCCCGGTTTGACCCTGGCAACCATGGGCATAAATATTGGTTTTACGACAGACGGGGTTTTGAATGGCTGGCATTATGGCCATCTTTACGATCTATATAAATACTCCAGCGCGGGTGAATTGTTGTCCTTTCAACAATTATCCCTGACGGCTGCCGGGCAAAACGTGACAACCCGTTTTTTGACGGGATTTGAAGATGGCAACATGGTGCTGCTGGCAAGAATTGGCTCAAGCGTTCTGGGCAATGATAGGTACTATTTTATCAACCCGGAGGGATAAATGATCCAGCCAGCGCAAAACGGACTGTTTGCTCCACCCTTTGGCGCTTTGAATGTAATTTCCGTTTCCTCAGATCCAAATTGCATAAATGTCATGGGGGGGGGCTTCTTCTCTCCCCTACCAGAATATAAACTCGCTCATACTGCAGAAGATACTTCCCGCCGGGAGTTCTGCTCCGGAAGACGAATTGATCCCCTCACCCGGGCTCGAACTATGGCAGAATGCACCCAATCCCTTTGCGTCGATCACAAAATTCGTCTGTGAGGCGAAGGAAAGCACGGAAGCCGAAATCGCCGTTTACAACATCAGGGGGCAGAAAGTCCGCAAGATCCATTCAGGGATACTGGAACGCGGGAGCACGGAATTCAGTTGGGACGGCTTTGATGATAACAAACGTTTCGTGGCTAACGAAATATACCTGATCCGCGCCCATAACGGTAAGAGTTCCAGACTGATCAAAGTATTGAAGTTGCGCTGAATATCTTGTCCCTATGCCGTGAATCCTTTACCGGCAACTTAGCACGGCATTCTTTTATCCCGCTGGTGCAAAAATTGCATGTTGTATGATGAATTTCTTTTTTGTAACCGATGGAGATATTGATGAAAAGACTAATATTGACGATCTTAATGCTGGCAGTGACGGCACTTGCGCTTTTCGCGGAACTGCCCACCTGCTATTATAACTACGCTCAGATATCGCAGATGCTGGATAATTATCAGTCCCAGCATCCAGATATTGCCAGAAAGCACCTGATCGGCTTTTCTCAACAAGACAATGTCCCGATCTATGCCATGCAGATATCGGACAACGTGATGCAGCAGGAGGAGGAACCCGCTCTGCTGTTTGTGGGTCAAGTCCATGCCGAGGAAGTGCTCGGAGTTCAGATTGTGATGAGCAACATCCATCAGATTCTCAACCAGCGCTATCAAACCCCTTTTTCCCAGTGGATCGCCCAGTTGGACATGTGGTTCGTTCCCACACTCAATCCAGAGGGGCACAACGTCGTCACGGCTAATCTGGATACCTCCTACCGCAAAAACAAACGTGACAACAACAACAACGGTATATTTGACTATAGCCCGCTGGTGGGATATGATATCGATGGAGTGGATTTGAACCGCAACATGGACTTTAACTGGGTTCATGGCGACTCTCTGATGCAGGGCGGCGGACTCGAAGTTTGGGACTATTATCGCGGACCGGCAGCGGAAAGCGAAAGCGAATTGCAGGCGATCAAAGCACTCAGCGATCAGAAGAAATTTGTCTATTCCATAGCGTGGCACTCCTCCCGCACGGGAAACTTTTCAGAAAAGGTATATTATTCCTTCAACTGGAAAGAAATCCGCCCTAGCCCGGATATCGTTTTCTTTGCGTCGATCGCCAATGGCACCGGTGCTCAGATCATCAAGGAAGCAGGCGGAGCCAGCTATGAAGTCTCTCCCAATCTCAGCCGCAAAGGCGCTTTTCATGACTGGATGTATCAGCGATATGGCACTGTCCAGCTTTTGATCGAAGCCGGCACTCGCAACCTGCAGCCGGATTCACTCCTGATGGTCAATACCGTCGATCGCTGCAAACTGGGCGTCTGGTGGATGCTAAACCGCTCCCTTCCATTCTCCTCAAGCGTTCCTTCTAGTTCGATGCTCACCGGAAACATCCGCGACGCGGTCACAAACCAGCCCCTCGAAGCCCAGATCATCATCGAGGAACACAACGCTCCCTGGTTTCATCCCCGCACTTCTCATCCCGTAACCGGAAGATATTGGAGACCGCTAACCACCGGACTATACACGATCCGGGCAAGAAAAACGGGCTATTATGACAACGTCATCAACAGCGCCATGGTCAACAACGGTTCCTGGACGGTCCGCAATATCCTGATGCAGCCAAAACCGGCTTCTCAGCTCATCGGAACTGTGCGCAGCAGTGGAACTCCGCTCAACGGCAAGATCATCATTTATGGAATCGAGACGGATACCGTCAATTTCAACGGCAATTTCGTTCACAACAGCTTTGTGGGAACATACCCCATCGAAATCAGCGCGGAGGGATACTTCCCCTATATTGGAACGGTCGAACTCACACCCGGACAGAATCAACACCAGTTTGAGCTCAGTCCGGCACAGATTCTTTTTAGCGAAAACTGGGAAGAGGGCACGTCAAACTGGCAGATTCAAGGTCCCTGGCTGCGTCAAAACGAGCTTTCCGTCTCGGGATTTGCCATCACCGATAGTTGGGGCGGCAGAGGGCTCTATGAGATGAATTGTGACGTCTGGATTCAAACCGCTTCGCCAGTTTTTATCGCCACGACAAATAACGTGCTGCTCAGTTTTGAATCCCATCTCTACACAGAATGGGTTCACGACCCCGTCCTCGTCCAAGTTTCCACCAACGGCGTGGATTGGCAGACGCTTTGGACAAAGTCCGGACGCCACGACGTCTTCAAAACGGAATATGTCCCCCTCAGCGATTTTGCCGGACAGAGCGTCTGGATCAGATTCCGGCTCACCGATCAATCCAACCATGTGGAACTCACCGATCCGGGCTGGACGATAGACAATATCCGGATCATTTCCGGTTTTTCCTCTCCAAACGAGGACAATCTCAATCCCGCGTTGCCGCTCAGCGCACTCTATCCCAATTTTCCCAATCCTTTCAACCCGGAAACCACGATCAAATATAGCCTCGCGGCACAAACACCGGTGAGTCTCGAGATCTTCAACATTCGCGGTCAGAAAGTGCGCAGCCTGGTCAATTCCACCATGCGGGCTGGCAATCATTCCATCGTCTGGAATGGTCGCGATGATCTTGGCTCCTCAGTCTCCAGCGGTGTCTATCTCTATCGCATGCGCGCCGGGGATTATGACAAAACCATCAAAATGATGCTGATGAAATAAAGCTTGATCTTGAGATGCCCAGTGAAAAGGGTTTCTCGCAGGTTTCATGCGGAAAATCTGGAACTAACCCCATTGATAGTATGAAAAGCGGTAAAATCGTCGATATTGAGTGTCGGTGCGGTTTTCGGCTCTTCCGCTATTTCAAGGCGGGCAAGGGCAGGATTATCAAATGTATGATTCCAAGAATCACCGAGGATTTCGTTGGTCTAAAAGGCACTCAAACATATTCCAAACCTTTGTGTCCCGCCTGCAAAAAAGAGCTGGGAATCATCATGATGATTCACGGCGAACCCGCGCTGAAACTGAATCAGGGCAGCATCAAGAGCATCAGGATATAAAAAAGTGCTTGACATATATCCAAGCCTGAGCACTCATGCAAAGAGAAAGTATTTCCGCAATTAACGAAATCAAAGCTATGGAGATAATATGGCGAAAATAACTGCACATATCAGCGTGGGCGCGCTGTCCGACATCGGTCTCAATCCCGCCCGCACAAAGAACGAAGATTATTATGGACGTTTCGATGGAGACTATGGCACTCTTTTTATAGTGTGCGACGGCATGGGCGGGCACGAAGGCGGAGAGATCGCTTCCCGCATTGCGGTGGAATCCATCAAGAGCTATTTTGACGATTACTTTGTTCCCACGGAAGAGATCCCCATCATCGTTCAAAGCATCGATCATGCGCATCAAAACATCCTGGCGACCGCCTCTCGTGATATCGCCATGCTGGATATGGGATCCACCCTCGTGCTGCTGCTTATCAAAGGTAGTCAATTCTGGTATGCCCACAGCGGCGACAGCAGGATCTATATGCGCAGAGGCGATTCCATCAACCGTCTCACCAAAGACCACTCCGAGGTTCAGGGCTTGGTGGATACCGGCGTCATCAGTCCTGAGCAGGCAAAGGAACATCCCCGCCGAAACGTGATCAGCAAGGCTTTGGGACACACAAACTATACTCCGGACGTCTCAGGACCCCACGTTCTCTATCAGGACGACGTCTTTTTGCTCTGCACGGACGGACTCACTGAATACGTTGCGGATGAGGAAATCATGGAGTATATGAGCGAGGATCCGCAGATTTCTTGTCAGATATTGATCGAACTCGCCAAACAACGCGGTGGCGCGGACAACATCACAGCTCAGATGATCCGTGTGGTCCACGGTGCCGTTGAAGGCGGAATGAGCGTCGCACCGAAAAAAGCCTCGGTCAACTTCAAAAAATATGGCATCAGCGCGTTCTTTGCATTGACCGCTATCTTCATCCTCTGGCAGATCGGCAAAGCAATCGTGGACCGCGGCGCAAGGGATAAAAAACCGGAAATCGTTGTTTCCGGTGATCGCGTGATCCCTGAAGTCATCTCTCCGAAAGAAAAGAAAAATGAACAGCCCAAGGCAGAGAAACAACCGGCTCCGACCACCCAACCCGTCAGCGTTGCCGGACTCGAAGCCCAATTGGAAAAAGAACTCAGCGTGGTTCCCGCAGGGGCTGCATACACCGAATTTCTGGCAAAACTCAATCAGGCAAATCCTAGTGCCGGACTGCCCACGCAGCTCAAGTTTATCCGCGAACCCAAGGAAAAGCGCAGCATCTTCGTCGTGCCCGGCAAGACCATCTATATCGCGTTTCGCCATCTGGCAAACGTCGAGAAAGTGCCGGGAGACCAATTCTTTGCCTTGATCAGCATCGCCGCGGCGATTGGAATAAGCTATTCCGGCGGATTGCAGGATTATGATCAGCTCTATTTTGCCGGCGCGACCGGAGCCATCCCGGATAATGTCTATGGCAAGGCGACTGAGCTGTATATCAAGACTACCGGAGCGGACAAATTCCGCTTCGCAAGAAACATTTCCACCTTGAAACCTCGCTTGAAACAGGCGAATCTCGCCCTGCACTACGTAGCGCAATAACTACCTTGCTTTGTGTCATAGATATCATTTTGACAGGCAAAACAGTCTGACAGAGTATTGTTTTGCAGGAATTCAATGGTATTCCAATCCGGATTCTGCGCTCCCGGCGCAAGACCACAACGGTCTATTTCAAAAGGGAAGGAATCCTTGAAGTGCGCACTCCATTAGGCGTTAGCGACGCAGCGATCGAAGCTTTCCTGCACAAAAAAAGCGCCGTCATCCTCAGGAAATATCAGCTTTTTCAAGAGCGCCTTTCCCTCAAAAAAGACTATTCCGACGGCGAGAAGATACTCCTTTTGGGAGAGGAGATCGAAATACGTTTTGTCGATGAGGTTGCTTTTGTCTGGCGTCAGACCGATATGCTGCTCGTCAACCGCAGCTATGAATCCAAAATCACTGACGTGCTCAAACATTGGTATCACGCCAAAGCTGAATATCACATCCTGAACCGAGCCAGGGAGTTGGCAAAACTCCACGGCTACAAACCCGGCAAGCTCCGAATCTCCAAAAACAAACGCCTCTGGGGATGCTGCACTCACAAAAACTGGCTCTCCTTCGATTACAAACTCGTGATGGCGCCTCCGATCGTTATCGATTATGTCATCCTTCACGAACTGGCGCACATCGATCATAAAAACCACTCCAAAGAGTTCTGGGACTTGGTGGAATCTCTGATGCCGGAATATCGAAATCACCTTGCCTGGCTGAAAAAGAATGACAAACACATGAGTATCTGAGAGCGATCTGACCTCAAACCCGAACCCTCTATAGCAAAACTCTTTTCACCATCTCCTTGCCAATCTTTACCATTTAAAAATGTATATGCTCGCCCTACAGTTAGTTAGATAATTCATGGTCACTACACGTGTTGGGGTTTGGGGATCTTTCTTTTGATCGAATTGATACTTTGAATCGCCAGGGATGTGAATAAGCTGGACTCTATAGAGCCAATGTAAACGGGACAATTCTGAGAGAGGCTTTTGGCTTAACACTAAAGCCCAGCCACATAATCAACAAAGGCAAGAGCAGGCTGATCCAGAAAACCATAATTCGCCGCGGACGAGGATTGAAAACGAGCTGAACCAAGACTGGATACTGATCCCGGCTTTGCCAGCGCTTTTGGTAATACTCCAGTTTCGGATGCGGCTTAACTGCTGCAAGCTCCAACAATTGGCGAATATGTTTCTGATGGTAATTCCTGCCCGCCTTCTGCTTTCTGATACCATAATAGCTGAAACCGTGATAGTCAAACTTGTCCAGATTCGATACCAAAGACTCGAAGCCTCTGTCAAACAGTTCCTTAGCCTCTATATTCCCACTTTGTTTGTAATAGAAATCCAATTCCAGTAAAACGCTCATCATCCCATTCAGCACGTATGGATCTACACTTGAAGGATATTCCATGAACCAGAGACCGCCATCTTCCATCTTCAGAACCAGATGCGATTCCGGTTTTATGGTGTTGAGCGCCTTGGCGGCAAGCTCCATCCACTTTCCCCCCGGTTCAATCTGATGGCGTCTAACAAACACAGTGAGAACGACTGATTGAGCCAGTCCCGATTGCCATGGCGCTTTGAGATTATAACCAGGCAGATCGAATCTGTAGGGCAACCAGAGAGTGGAATCCCCGATCTCCGCATTATCCACCAACCAATCGCTCAGCTTGAGGAAACGCTTAATGTTGCGGGGCTCATTGTCAAAATCCTTTTTTGCCTGCACTGCGATAAACAGCGGATTGTATTGTATGCCATAGGCACGATAGGACTGCACAGGGATGCCGTCGTAATCGAATAACTGAATCTGATTCAGTGGTTTGCCGGTTAGTAGGGCGCTGTATTTTTCGCCCATGGAAATGATCCATCCCTCGCCATATTGCCAGAGCACTGCGTGTAAAATGATGATGACAAGAGCGCTGAAAAGCTTATATCGTTTAATTGTGTTCACTCCATGTAATAAATCGCTTTGATCGGATCTATTCTTGCCGCTTTGATGGCAGGATAGATACCGGAGATTACTCCAACGAGGAAGGAGAAAGAGAGCCCCACCGCCACGCCCTGGATGGGCAAAAAGAGCGGAAAATCGATCGCTTGGGAGATGATGATCAGGATCAGCCAGGCACTGAAGATACCCAAAATAGCGCCGATCATCGCCAGGGTGACTGCTTCGAAGATAAAATAGAAGAAGATGTCGCTCTCGGTGGCGCCGATGCTTTTGCGCACTCCAATCTCCGTCATGCGCTCTTGGATCGAAATCAGAAGCGTGCTGAAAAGCCCGATTCCGCCTACGATCAAAGAGATGGAAGCGATGGCAAAGAGGGTGATATTCCATTTTTTCATCACCGAATCCATTTCCGCAGTGACGGTGAGCAGCACGTCACCGATATCCATAAAGCTGAAATTGGGAAACATATTGTGCCGCGAAAGCAGGAGCTGCCGCGCCTGGGTCTTCATCCTGCGAAATTGCGCCTCGTTTTCCCCCTGCATATAGATCATGTGCAAGCCTTTATTTGTGCCGAAATGATGCACGCCATAGCGGAGCGGGACAAAGACGGATTGCAGATCCTGACTGCGGTCGGAGGAATTGAAATTCATCCCACCGCCGGAATTGAGCTCGTCGTCGGCAAGCACACCAACTACGGAAAAGCGGTATTTACCCAACGAAATGGTCTTCCCCACCGGATTCTCATCGCCATATTGCTCTTTGGCAAAGATGGAACCCAGCACCGCCACGGGGAGAAGATTGTCGTTTTCATAAGAGTTATAGTATCGCCCAAGGAGGATGGGATAGGATTTGTTGACAAAGAAATCGGCATCCGTGGCACGCAGACGAACATATTTGTCCTGATTGCCGAGCCGGATCAGCACGTTGTTTTCGATCATGCCATACATGCTTTTGTGGGGGATGTTTTCTCTCAAGGCGAGCAGGTCATCATAATTTATCATCTGCACGCTTTGATTGGCGCGCCGGATCGCTCTGCTCAAGCCGCGAGGACCGCTCACCCTACTCACTCGGTCGGCGGTGATAACGATCGAATAGTTCCAGCCCATGCCCTCCATGTTGTTCTTGACCAATGCTTTGAGGGCATAGACGCTGGAAAACATGCTCACCACGGCAAGCACTCCGATCACGATGCCCGTGAGGGTCAACAGTGAGCGCAATTTATGGCTCAAAATGCTCTGCACGGCGCTGCGCAGCGCATCCGCGAAATGCATTAGGGTTTTACTCCATTTGGGTTTTGCATTTGGGGCATTCTTTGTATTCCCCTCTGTCCTTGTGATATTTCTCATAGATAAACTCGTTGCCGCAGGTCGGACATGGGATCGGCAGCGGTTTGTCGTTCGTGATCCACTTGCATTCCGGATAGCGGGTGCAGGAATAGAAGGTTCTGCCTTTCTTGTTCTTGCGCTGCACCACTTCGCCGGTTTTGCATTCAGGACAGGCGATTCCAGTGGTTTTGGGCTTGGCAAACTTGCATTTGGGATAGGCACTGCAGGCGATGAACGCACCATATTTTCCGGTACGTTCCATCAATAGGCTGCCGCATTGGGGACATTTCTCCTCCAAAATCTGCGGTTCGAGGATCTTGACGTTGCCATCTTTATCCCGGGTGAAACTCTTGCTGTTCTTGCACTTGGGAAATTTGTTGCATGCCAGGAACTCTCCGCCTTTGGAGCGCTTGATCATCATTTTACCCTCTTTGCAGACCTCGCAGAGGATGCCGCTATCCTGCTCAAAGGAGCCCTTGTCTTTCTTCAGATCGATTTCTCCAATCAGCTTTTGAAGCTGGTCATAATAGGTCTTGACGAGTTCGTGCCAGACGATGCGGCTGAGCTCTACCTCATCCAGCTTGTCCTCCATTTGCGCAGTGAATTTGACGTTGAAGATGCTGTCGAAACGCTCCACCAGAAAGCGGTTGACGTCGTTGCCGAGGTCGGTGGGAACAAATGATTTCTTTTCCATGCCCACGTATTTGCGGACGCGGATGGTGCTGATGATGGAAGCATAGGTGGAGGGCCTGCCGATTCCTTTGGCTTCCAGCTCTTTGATTAAAGAGGCTTCCGTGAAGCGCGACGGCGGTAAAGTGAAGTGCTGGGAAGAAACGATATCCGAATGCTCGAGCGCGTCCGTTTTCCGGTAATCGGGATGGATCTGCTCGCCCAGAGGGATATTGACGTGGGGATAGGCTTTGAGAAAGCCTTCTTCGAGGATCTGATTGCCACTGGCGGAAAATATCGCCTTGCCGATCTCTATCTGCGCAGCAGAGTTTTGCAGCTTGACCGGTTTCATCTGGGTGGCGACAAAGCGTTGCCAGATCAGGGTATAAAGCCGGAGCTGTTCTCTGGAGAGAAAATTCGCCACGCTTTCGGGAGTGTGGAAAACATCGGTCGGGCGGATCGCTTCGTGGGCGTCCTGAGCGCTGCTTTTGTTCTTATAAACCCGGGTGGAGCAATGCTGCAATTCGACGCCGAAACGGTCTTTGATCAAGTCTTTGCAGCTCGCGATCGCTTCATCCGCGATTCTCAACGAATCCGTTCTCATGTAGGTGATCAGACCGGTGCTTTCTCCGCCGAGTTCGATGCCTTCATAGAGCTGCTGGGCGATGCTCATCGTGCGCAGTGCTTGGAATCCGAGCAGCTTGGATGCCTCCTGCTGCAGGGTGCTGGTGATAAATGGCGGGGGCGGTTCCACGTTTTTTATGGAACGTTTGATTTCGGCAAGCAGAGCTTTCTGGTCTTTGGTCTGCGTGGCGAATTCAAGGGCGGTCTTTTCATCCGTGATCTCGATCTTTTTGCCGTCCCATTTCTCAATCGAAGCCTTGAATGGAGGCAGTCCGTCTTTCCAAAAATCCGCTTCCAGTTTCCAATACTCCTTGGGATCGAAAGCTTTGATCTCCGCTTCGCGCTCGCAGATCAGACGCAAGGCTACGGATTGCACTCTGCCGGCGCTGAGGTCTTTGGCAATCACTTTCCACAAGAGAGGCGATACCTGATAGCCAACGATGCGGTCGAGGATTCTGCGCGCTTGCTGAGCGTCCACCTTGGGCATATCGATCTCGCCGGGATTGGCGATGGATTCGTTGATCGCCTTGGAGGTGATCTCATTGAAGACGATGCGGTGGAGCTGTCTGCCGGCAAGTTCTTTTTCCAAAAGCTGCGAAAGGTGCCAGGCGATGGCTTCTCCCTCGCGATCATGATCGCTGGCGAGATAGACTGCTTCGGCGGCTTTGACCGCTTCGCGGAGTTCGCTGATGACCTTGGCCTTCTTTTTGTCCACTACGTAGTCGGGACGGAAGTCGTGGGCGATATCGACACCCATTTCGTGTTTGGGCAGATCCCGCACGTGCCCCATCGAAGCTTTCACGACGAAACGGTTTTGCAGGAACTTGGCGATGGTGCCGGCTTTTGCCGGAGATTCTACTATGATGAGTGATTTGGGCATGAGCTATCCTTTGTTTGGTGGAAAGGTGAAAGGGTGGAAGGGTGGAAAGGCGAATCCGACGTGGAGCCGGGACTCAGCATGTCCATATCTATTTAATAATTGCGTATATTTAAGACTCTCGCCCATGCGGGGAAAACACACAGCACAAAAAAATCTATCTTTACCAAGCTCAGTTTCGTTAATCAAACAACAGAGGTCAAAGCCGGCGCAGCCACCTTTCCACCTTTTCACCTTTCCACCTTTCCACGTCATATCAATTCCCCACCTCTTCTTTTCCGCAGCATTTCTTATATTTTTTGCCGCTGCCGCAGGGGCAGGGATCGTTTCTGCCGACGCGTTCGGCTACTCTGACGGGGCGCTGTTTTTCTTCGGTGGGTTGATATCCGCCAGAGAATTGGGGCGGAACGCTGACGTTTTGGGTGAGACCCGCTTCGGCTTGTTGTTGAGCGAGGAGAAAGGCGTTGATGTCCTCGTGTTTGAGGTCGGCATTGCGCAGCAGGCTGTCCATTTGCTCTTGGGAGAGGATGTAGGTGGTAAACACTTTTTTGGTGACGGCTTCCTGGATGCGGGTGATCAGGCTCTGGAAGAGATCAAAGCTTTCGCGTTTATATTCGATCAGGGGGTCTTTGTTTGCATAGGCGCGCAGATAGACGCCTTCCTTGAGCAGGTCCATTTCGTGGAGGTGATCCCGCCATTCGTCATCGACCACTTCGAGGAGGGCGCGGCGCTCGATATTGCGGAGGTTTTCATCGCCGAGCTGGCGTTCCTTGTTTTCATAGGCGTTTCGGCATATCTCCAGGAGCGTGTGTTCGAGCATTTCACGGTTGAGGTGGTCGCTTTCCAGATCGCTGACGGAGACTGAGATATTGAGGCTGGTCTTGAACCAATGACAGAGGCGCTCCAGGTTCCAATCCTCGGGATAGCTGTCCGGCGGCAGGTGCAGATTGATGATGGCGATCACGGTTTCCTCGATCATTTCCACGATCTCGTGTTTCATGCTGAAGCCTTTGAGCACACTGCGGCGATAGGAATAGATCACTTCGCGCTGCTGGTTCATCACCTCGTCATATTTGATCAGGTTTTTCCGGATCTCAAAGTTGTGTTCCTCCACCCGCTTTTGAGCGCGTTCCACCGCTTTGGACATCCAAGGATGGCGAATCGCGTCTCCGGGTTTGAGCCCCATCTTCATCATCATCGGCGCCACGCGGTCTGAGCCAAAGAGGCGCATCAGATCGTCCTCAAGGGAAAGGTAGAATCTGGAGGTTCCCGGATCGCCCTGCCGTCCGGCGCGTCCTCGAAGCTGACGGTCGATGCGTCTGCTTTCGTGGCGTTCGCTGCCGATCACATGCAAGCCGTCCAGGGGCAATCCATAGAGAAATTCGTCATTGATTCCGGATGGCAAGCCGCGATATTCCTCGATCGGCTTGGTCACGACGCCGGTGCCGAGCTTGATGTCCGTTCCGCGTCCCGCCATGTTGGTGGCGATGGTCACTGCTCCCGGCTGTCCGGCATAGGTGATGATTTCCGCCTCGCGTTGGTGTTGACGTGCGTTGAGGACGTTGTGGGGGATGTTTTTGCGTTTGAGCAGGCGGGAAAGCACTTCGGAGACTTCCACGCTCACGGTTCCCACCAGGACGGGTTTTTTGCGTTCGTGCCAATAGGAGATTTCGTTGATGATCGCCTGGTATTTTTCATTTTTGGAGAGGTAGATGACGTCCTCGTGGTCGATCCTGGTGACTTCCACGTTGGTGGGAATCGCCATCACGGGGAGCTTATAGATCTCCATGAATTCGGATTCTTCGGTGACGGCGGTTCCGGTCATCCCCGCAAGTTTTTCAAACATGCGGAAATAGTTTTGCAGGGTGATGGTGGCAAAGGTCTGGGATCCGGCTTCGATGGTGACGTTTTCCTTGGCTTCGAGTGCTTGGTGGAGCCCGTCCGAAAATCTGCGTCCTGGCATCTGGCGTCCGGTGAATTCGTCCACGATGATCACCTTGTTGTCGATCACGACGTATTCCTGGTCGTTTTCATAGAGGGTGAAGGCACGCAGGAGTTGGTTGATGTTGTGCAGTTTTTCGCTTTTATCCATGAAGCGGTTTGTCATCAGGGTCTTTTGTTTTTGACGCTCGGTCTCGCCGGCATATTCTTTTTCGTCGATTTCCTGAAGGAGCTCGTCCAGGCTTTGGACGATGAAGAGGTCTTTTTCGTGGCGGGCGAGCATGTCGCGTCCCTTGTCGGCGAGATCGACGCTGTTTTGGCGTTCTTCCACCACATAAAAGAGGTTTTCGTCCAATTCGTGCATCTTTTTGTCGCGCAGGTAGATGCCTTCCATGTCGCTAATCATTTTACGCAGTTCGCCTTCCTGGGAAAGCTTGAGAAAAGCCTTGTTGCGTGGGGTGCCGCGTTTCACCAAAAGGAGTTTTGTGGCGAGGGTTTCGCTATCCGGCTTCGGGCTTGCCATGTTTTCGCGGATCTCGCTCAGGAGTCTTTGCACAAGTGCGTTTTGGGCTTGGACGACCTGCATGATCATCGGGCGCAATTCACTGTAGAAATTTTTGTCCTGCCCGATCGGACCACTGATGATCAGGGGAGTTCTGGCTTCGTCCACGAGGATGCTGTCCACTTCGTCCACGATGGCATAATAGAAATCCCGCTGAACCAATTGGGAGCGGTGAACCGCCATATTGTCGCGCAGGTAGTCAAAGCCAAATTCGCTGTTCATGCCATAGGTGACGTCGCAGAGATATGCTTCCTTGCGCTGTTCGAAGGTCATGCCGGTGGTGATGCAGCCCACTTTCATGCCGTGAAAAGTGAATATCGGACTCATCCATTCGGCATCGCGGCTGGCGAGATAGTCGTTCACGGTCACCAGGTGCGCGCCTCTGCCAACGAGTGCGTTCAGGAAGAGGGGCAGGGTCGCCACCAGGGTCTTTCCCTCGCCGGTCGCCATTTCGGAGATCTTTCCGTCGTGAAGGGTCATTGCTCCGATGAGTTGGACGTCAAAGGGCACCATGTTCCATTCGACTTCGTGTTCACGCACGGGGAAGGAGATTCCCATCATCCGGCGGCAGGTGTCTTTCACGATGGCGAAGACTTCCGGCAGATAGGCGTCCAAGGTGGATTTTGTCAGGGCTTTCAGTTCCTTTCGGGTTTCGTCGATGCGTTTGTCCAGGTGGCTGCGTTCGCTTTCATCGGTTTCTTCGCGATAGTTGGTTTCCAGCTCCTCCTGTCCGGTTATCAGAGGCGCGAGCTTTGCGGATATTTCGTCTCTGATCTGGGCAATGCGTTGGCGCAATTGTTCGTCGTCATATTGGGCAAGTCCATTGAAAACGTCACTGATTTCGTCCACGATGGGGTAATAGCGTTTCAGATCCTGCGATGACTTGTCGCCGAAGAGCTTGCGCAAGAATTTTTCCAACATAAATATATCTATCCTTTGCCGATGCCACGCGCAGCAAGCCCCGCGGACACCATAATATGCATGTTTCTCATAATGGGAACACAGAAAAAATCCCCTGCCGATTGTGTCAATAGATTTGAGGATTTTGGGGTGAGCGGCGGCACATCACCACAAAACCTGGAGAATAAAGATGCCCTCATATATATAGGGGTGACGGTCGATGTATGAGATTTACAACCGACTGAAAAAAAACAAGTAGTGAGCAAAGCAAGATGATAATATTTTACTATATGGGATTTATAATTTACTTATAATCCGTGACCTTTAGCATTCATTATTGCGTCGCCACGGAACGTTTTGTTTTGATCGGTCAGCCTGCTCATGCCCCATTTGTGTTCCTGATGGCATTCCCTGCTCTTTTGTGTTTTACTCGCTTCAGCAGGGTACCTCTTCACGGTGTCTTTTCCTATCAGTACTCATTAGACGACAATAATGTGGATTTGGTGATGCTAATTTGGTTTTGCTTCGATCTTAATTTCATGTTATTTATAGCTTTGGTGAGAATGTCTGCATTACTATCTGAAGTTCAATATCGGAATAAACGACTTTTTCCATAAAAGGTTCTTCGGAAACCACTGAATCTAGACTCACACCGCCTAAACAATGATGGAATTTGCTTAAAGAGTATTTATTCAGCTTCCTTATGCCCAAAAAATCCAATATCTCATTAAGAAAGACGAACTGAATATCAACATGAACGCCATTCAGATGGGTTTGAGTTTCAATTGAATAATTATGAACCTGAGCCGTTAAGTCTTCATTCGACACTACGTAGAATGGGATGCAGGTTGAATCAGGAACATCTACTGAAACTAAATATATATTGGTGTGGATTGAGTCAAATATTCCTTTCCCTAACATATTCAAGCTTTTGAGTTTTCTCAGTTTTAAGTTGCTTTCTCTGAATGACTGTATCTTATGACTATGAGTTTTGAGTAGTTTCTTTCTATTAATCCAATAATGCGCAGCATATTCGTGAATAACTTTTTCACATAGAAATTTATAGCTTAAGTTAATGTCAATGCCATAAGCATCCCTGCCCATTTCGTGAGCAATGGCTAAGACAGACCCAGATCCGGCAAAAGGATCTAGAACCGTGTCGCCAACATTGCTTGCCAAAGTTATTATTCTCTCAATCAGAGGAAAGGGTAACGGGCACAAATGGTGTTTTTTGTACTTTCCCCATCCTCGCATTTGCGTAGTATAAGACCATAGATTCGATGGCGACTTACCTAAATTATTGTATCTTTCAGGATAGTTTATCCACCAATTTTTTAAGTTGTCAACATCTCGTATTTGGTCAATATTGAAAGTCATGCACTCTTTTTTAGAGTAAAATAACACATACTCAAACTGATTCCGAAATTTTCCAACACTGTTCCATGGTAGATTTTTCACCTTATCCCAAATTATTACATCCTTTAAAATCCAAGTCCCAGGTTCATACAATTTCTGCATCTTTGAATTAACGTCGAATGGTAAGGTAATGGTTCTGCCGTCTCTCTTTATGGTGTCCATAATCAGCCATAGAGTAGCATTATCATCGGATAACAAGTAGCAATCCTGTAGAGCAATAACGACATCTTTTAAATAATCTTCATAGTCAATTTGTCCGTATCCAATTTGCTTAGGTGTACCTTCATAATCTAAAACATCATAATAGGGAGGAGATGTAATAATCAAATGTGGCTTAGGGAATTCTCCTGTCAGATAGATGTTCTGAATATTCCGAGTGTCGCCAACAATATAATTAATCAAATCAATCCTTCGTAATACGTGGGTATATATCGGTAGTATTTAACGTATGCTTTCCACTCACTCAACTTTAATTCAACACTAGTCAATGATATTATTTCCTCGGCAGTTACTGTATCAGACCCAGGCGTGTCGTCAGCACGAACACATTTTTCTATTTGTTTTATGATAGAATCAAAGTGTATCTTTTCTTTGTATGTCAGAAGAGGAATGGAAATTTCCTCGATATGCTGACTGCACCTATTTATCAAAACGTGTTTTGTGGCTAAATTTTTCAAACATTTCTCATCGTTTAGAAATATTCCTCCAAGTGTATACATTTTTGCCCCGTCACGGTAGGTGAAAGAGCACAATTTGTAAAATTGGGGTTTTCTCAAAATGCTCGCATCAGCAAATATGTTTAAAACAACATCTTGAACAATGTCTTTTATCTTAAAATCTTTCATGTTTGCTTTAAGTTCAACTGTAAGGTATTTATCATACTTGTCAAATATTCGTTTTTTTTCTGCTTGTGTACCATCAGACCCTTGCGAGGAAATATTTAAGGTCACAAAAACTATATCTTTATCTTTACATCGACGAGCGATTTCTATTGAATCATCTATCAAACAACCTGAGCTAATAAGAGATGTATCATAGTCAAGCCAGATAAGATGGTTCTTGCTTTCCCAATTATATTTTTTAAAGAATTCTGTCGATAACAGAGGTTCGAAAGTTATATAATCATAAGGACAATTGAATTTAAGTCTAGATGTTTGTTTTGAGTCGTCAAGGGATGTTAGTTTTTTTATGCCCAACATTTTATGCATCATTATGAAGTCATAATAGTAGATTGACCCCATGCCTATATAATGATATTTAGAAATTGGTAAGCCGATGTTATGCAGAATGTCAATAATGATCTTCCTCTCGACCTGCTTGTTGGGACGCAGGCAATAGTTAATCCTGGTGAAACTATCTGTCTTATTCATCTATTAGTTCCTCCAATTTGACATAGTAATCAAATACCCTATCACCAACATCCCTATTGGATTTCACACCTAAGCGCTCTTTAACCAAGTCTACGATACCCTTTTCTTTCACAAAACTGATCGTTTCCTGCTCTTTCTTGGTCGGCGTTAGCTTTAAAGAAAAATTTTTGTTTTTCAATGTTTTACTAATAGAAAAACCTTTGATCGTGCTTTGTGATTCCTTATCAATGTCCTCCAATTCGGCCGTTATCTCACTTTCTTTTTGAACTTGTTTTTCGTGTTTATTACTCAAATATTTAATGATCGGGCTAGCGGCAAGCATCATTTCGCCAATAATTTTTACGTAAACTGAATTGTCAGTATTCAAAGCATTTTTCGCAGTGTTCAATGGCAGTGACGATGGATCGTTGGATTCAATGAAGACAAGCCCAACAAATTGATTGTATAGGTTGTGATATTTAGGAAGATACCCTTTGATATCCTTGCCCCTCCACCCCGTAAGAAAAGAAGTGTCATTTGGCAGTATTAATCTTTTGTTGCAAAACAAATTCCACCCGATGAATGCAGCTTTCCCCTGTGTTGCTTTATTAGTGTCAATATAACAAATAACTTTGTAGTCAACATCGTTATACTTACCGACTCTAGCACTTAGACTGTCTTTTGTTGCGTATTTAGGCGTATCTAAATCAGGAGCATCAATTTCAATATTATTAAGATGAATCGTGATATGATCTTTTATAATTAAGCAATATGTTATTCTGATTCTATCGATTAACTTGTCATGGAAAGCCGATGAAACAAGTATCTCGGAGATTTCTTCATTCAGATGATTGATCTGGATTATTGTCCCTTGATCCTCTTCGCCCATTTGTGATTTACTATACGTAAAAGGGATTTTCCAATCATTTTTTTTCTCCCATTTTGCAACATCTAGTAGAGCGTCCCATAATTAACGTTCTATAATTGAACTTCATTCATTTTATACTTCCATCTAAACACGACCGGTGTTTTATTGATTTCATCCAACCCTTGGTAGATGCGTTCGACCAGTTCTTGCTTTGATCCAACT